>CAZSZT010000039.1:0-8771 GCA_964611175.1 uncultured Bacteriovoracaceae bacterium | reverse complement strand
AATTCCGTAACTTCCGAGAATTGACCGAAGAGGCTCAACCATAAGCAGATATTCCCCAGGCGGAAGTGCTCGAAAATGAAAGCGCCCCTCCTCGCGAGAAAAAACTCCCGCAAAAATAAGGTCTCGGCTTCGAGTTCTAAAAAATTCGTCTCGATCCCCCATTCGAATAAGTTGAACAAAGGCCCCCGCCCACGGTTTGGCGTCGTGTCCATTGATAACGCTTCCCGAAAGAGAGCCCGTGGGTTGCTCTTGTCCCCGCAGCGGATAAAAGGCTTGAGCCATCAGACGATCCTCTTCGGTTAAAACGGCGCCTCCCTCCGAATGAAGAGGAGACATCACCGATGTTTTAACTCCCGAGGGCGCGAGCCCGATCATTCGACCAATCTCTGTGGAAACCACAGACGTCACATCAAAGGCTCCAGGCCAAGAAATAAAAATTCCCGCCCAATGAATTGGGGCGATATCGGTATTTTCTTCGTAGATTAAGTATTGAAGAACATCCGAAATCCAACCTTCGGGAAATTCGTATTCTGGCGGTTTAATAAAGGATATATAAAAGGCTCCCGGATCTTCGGATTCTAAGAGTGGAAGGGTCGGATCATCGGACGTTCCCCTATATACAAATTTAATATTCAGTCGTGGTCTATTTTCAGAATCTAAAACCCAAGCAGAAATCGCATTCTGAACCAACGGCAGTAAAACAGATACATCCTCTTGCCGGGCAATCAACATCCAGGGAATGCAAATCATTTCCGGATTATCGAGGCATGGCTTTGTAATTCTTGGGAACCTTGTCTGAATGCCCGGGGTTTCAGAGTTGATCTCTTCAATATTCGGTCGGCTTCCGTATCCATCAAAAAGTCGATAATCCGGCTCTGCCGCATAAGCGGGAAGGCAAAACAAAAATAATAAAACCCGCGAAGCGAGTGGCCCATGCATACTCTTATTCCCCAGCGTCAATAGACTGCAATTTTTATGCTGATTTAGAAATTCCAATACTCTAGTCAAATCAGGGGTTTATAGGAGGAGAAAAAAGCTGGGGCTGCGACATATTTTTCCATCTCGTTTAAAATGAATGAAGACAAAAAGGGGACTGGCGTTGGCTGATAATGTCGATACTCGATTGGCGCGCTTCGAGGTTGAGATTGGAAAGACTCAAACTCTCTATGAGCAGTACTTTGCGGGAGTTCTCAAGCGGGAGCCCGCAAAAGAGCGTGAGGCCCTCAAGGGGATGATGAGATCCTTTGGAACGAATGATCTTAAGACAACTGCGTATCGATTTCGATTTCAAAGTCTTCAAAATCGTTTAACTCAACTTGAAAATCTTTGGTCTAAAACATTGAAGCAAATTGAAGAAGGCACCTATCGAAGAGATTTGTTTCGCCTTCAGGCCAAAGAAAAATATTCTTCCTCCGAAGCTGTGAAACAACCAGAAACGGCGCCAAAGCTCACGGCTCTCGATCAACCATTTGATGAAGTATACCAAAAACTTGTCGAGCTTTCTAAAAATCAAAAGATCCCTGATCGAGATAAATTTATTGCCAGCCTGAAAAAACAAGTTGAGTCTCAAAAGCAAAAAAATCCAGACAAGGGCATTGAACTTAAGCTTGCGAAAGATGCATCCGGAAAAGTCTCTGTGAAAATAAAATTAAAAACTAAAGCGGCAAAGGTTTAACCTGACTACAAAGAATCGAGAGCTGATTCGACTCAACTTTCAAAATTCCCTCCGAAACTTCATAGCGCTTATCCCCCTGAGCTGTCTTAATAACCACAGGTCCTGGTTTTACGAGCGAAATGAGATTCGTATGTCGATCCAAGAGGTTGAGTTGTCCGCGTTCCGCATTTAACAAAACGTCATTCGAAGGTCCCGAAAAAAAAATTTTCTCCGGGGTCGCAAGCGAAACGTCCATTAAGCAGCCTCCGCCAACTTAGCAGCTTTTGCCAAAACTTCTTCTATTGTTCCAACCATATAAAAAGCTTGTTCAGGAAGATCGTCATGCTTTCCATCCAAAATTTCTTTAAAGCCTCTGATCGTATCTTTGAGCTCCACGTAAGCCCCCTGCATTCCCGTAAACTGTTGGGCAACAAAGAAAGGCTGACTTAAAAATTTCTGAATCTTTCTCGCTCTCGACACCGTGATTTTGTCGTCTTCCGAAAGTTCTTCCATACCCAAAATCGCAATAATATCTTGAAGATCTTTATAACGCTGAAGAGTTTGTTGAACTCGTCGAGCCACTTGATAATGCTCGTCGCCAACGACTTGGGGATCCAAAATTCGAGAAGTCGAATCCAGAGGATCGACGGCCGGATAAATTCCAAGCTCCGCGATTTGCCGGCTTAAAACCGTTGTAGCGTCCAAGTGCGCAAAGGCTGTGGCTGGCGCAGGGTCTGTTAAGTCGTCCGCCGGAACATAAATGGCTTGAACGGAAGTGATCGATCCTTTCTTAGTCGTTGTGATCCGTTCCTGAAGTTCACCCATTTCCGTCGAAAGAGTGGGTTGGTATCCGACCGCTGAAGGCATTCGACCTAAGAGGGCCGAGACTTCCGAACCGGCCTGAGTAAATCGAAAGATATTATCGATGAACAAAAGAACGTCCTGGTTTTCTTGATCCCGGAAATATTCCGCAACAGTAAGCGCCGAAAGAGCCACACGAGCACGAGCTCCCGGAGGCTCATTCATTTGCCCGTAGACAAGAGCTGTTTTATCCAAAACGCCCGACTCTTTCATTTCCATCCACAAATCATTTCCTTCACGGGTTCGCTCCCCGACCCCACCAAATACGGAATAGCCCCCGTGTTTCATCGCCACGTTATTAATAAGTTCCATAATCAAAACGGTCTTTCCGACTCCGGCCCCCCCGAAAAGACCAATCTTCCCTCCCTTGGCGTAAGGGGCCAAAAGATCAATAACCTTAATACCTGTTTCAAACATCGAAACATCGGTTACTTGGTCGTCATACGTCGGCGCGGGTCGGTGAATGGGCCAACGAACTTTCGCATCCACAGGTCCCATTTCATCCACCGGCTCACCGACGACGTTAAGAATTCGTCCCAGAGCGGGCTTTCCTACCGGAATCGTAATTTGTTGCCCTCGGTAGCGAGCTTTTCCACCACGGCTTAAACCGTTTGTTTCATCCATCGACACGCATCGAACGGCCCGCTCTCCCAAATGCTGAGCCACTTCAAGGATCAAATTATCCTCTTTATCATTAATGGCGGGATTCGTCAGGGTAACCGCTCCGTATATGGGGGGAAGTTGCCCCGACGGAAATCGAATATCCACAACCGGTCCGATAACCTGTTCAATTTCACCTTCAATGAGATCCGTTGACTTTTCCATATCCTTAAGTCCTTTCAAATTTACGCCGACAGCGCTTCCGCACCACCGATGATTTCCATCAATTCTTTTGTTATGGCTGCTTGTCGAGCCCGATTTCGAGCCAAAGTCAATCGGTCAATCATATCTCGAGCATTCTTCGTGGCCGATTCCATCGCCGACATTCGTGCGCCATGCTCCGAAGCAATCGACTCCAAAACAACACGATAAAATTGAAAATCAATGAGCATCGGCACGAGGGATTCTAAAAGCGCGGGGGCGGCAGGCTCATAAATAAACGACTTTCTTTCTCCGTCCGAGGGGGGCACAAAAGGTAAAAATTCTAGTCGAGAGGGTATTTGAATAAGGGCCGATTGAAAGCGTGAATAAAAAATTTCGACGCGATCCAGTTTGCCCGACAAATAATCTTCTCGAATTCCTTTAGAAAGTTGGCCTAAAAATTCATAGGACGACTTCCGCATAACGTCCGCATGATGAGATCGAATCGTAAAGCCGCGTTTTCTAAAAAAATCATACGCTTTTTTTCCGACGGCCAGTATTTCAACCGATGCCGAGCCGTTGAGCGCCTGGATTCGCTTCAATACATTTTTAAAATTATTGGTATTGAGACTTCCGCAAAGACCTCGATCTGTAGAGATAACAACAAGACCCACTTTTTGAATAGGTCTCTGCGTTACAAGATCCGAACTCCACTCCGCATCTTGAAGAATACAAGATACCATTCCCTTCAGTTCCGCCTCAAAAGGTCGAGAGGATTGAGCCCGGTCGGTGGCGCGACGCAACTTCGCAGCAGAAACCAGCTTCATCGCACGAGTGATTTTTTGTGTATTCTTAACACTCGTGATTCGTTTTTTAATCGACTTCAGCGACGGCATTCTTATCCTTTAGTGGAAGAAAATGTTGATTTGAAGGTCTGAATAATTTTATTAAGCGAAGTCTTCAACTCATCGCTAAGAATTTTCTTGGTCGAAATTTCATTTAAAATATCGGAATGATTGGACTCAAGATACGATAGAAATCTCTCTTCAAACCTCTTAATATCACCCGCTGCGATATCGTCCAAGGCTCCTTGAGTGGCTGCGTAAATAATCGCCACCTGTTTTTGCACCGGCACCGGTGTATATTGTCCTTGTTTAAGAACTTCAACGAGCCGACTTCCGCGTTTTAATTGCTGTTGAGTGGCCGCATCCAGATCACTTCCAAACTGAGCAAAGGCTTCAAGCTCGCGAAACTGAGCAAGATTAAGTCGTAAAGTTCCCGCGACCGCCCGCATTGCCTTGATTTGAGCGCTACCCCCGACCCGAGACACTGAAATCCCGACGTTAATCGCAGGCCGAACGCCCGAATAAAAAAGATCTGTTTCCAAGAAAATCTGGCCGTCCGTAATCGAGATGACGTTCGTCGGAATATAAGCCGAAACATCTCCTGCCTGAGTTTCAATAATCGGAAGAGCCGTTAAAGAACCTCCGCCTAACTTTTCGGAAAGCTTCGCGGCACGTTCCAAAAGCCGCGAATGAAGAAAGAAAACATCTCCGGGATAAGCTTCACGCCCAGGGGGTCTTCTCAAAAGAAGAGAAAGCTGTCGATAGGCCACCGCTTGTTTCGACAAATCATCATAAATAATTAAAGCGTGGCGGCCACTATCTCGAAAGTACTCGGCCATCGCACATCCGGTATAAGGAGCCAAAAATTGAAGGGGGGCGGATGCGGCGGCCGGCGCTGAAATGACGGTGGTATACTCCATGGCTCCATGTCGTTCCAGTTTGGCAACCACTTGAGCGACGCTCGATTGCTTTTGTCCAATCGCGACGTAAAAACAATAAACTCCCTGCCCTTTCTGATTGATGATTGTATCGATGGCAATGGCTGTTTTTCCTGTCTGACGATCACCAATGATGAGTTCTCGCTGACCGCGTCCGATGGGAATCATGGAATCAATAGCTTTTATTCCTGTTTGAAGAGGCTCTTTAACCGATTGCCGCGCAACAATTCCAGGAGCTTTAAGTTCAATAAGGCGTTTATCTTTAAAATTTAATTTTCCCTTGCCATCAATCGGGTTACCAATCGCATCCACAACACGCCCTAATAGACCCTCTCCAACCGGCACCGAAGCAATTTCACCAGTTCGTTTGACGGTGTCGCCTTCACGAATGTGCTCGTAGTCACCAAGAAGAGCAACTCCGACATTTGAACCCTCAAGATTTAAAACGAGGCCTTTGACACCACCTGGAAACTCCACAAGCTCACCCGCAATAGCCGACTCAAGACCAAAAACCCGAGCGATTCCATCTCCTGCGGAGAGAACGGTTCCCGTATCCTTGGCCTCTAAAACACGTTCGAATTTTCTAATTTTATTTTTTAAGATTTCACTGACCTCATCAACTCGGATGGCCATATGTCATTCCTCCAATACCATTTAAGAGAGCACCTGTTGCTTCATATGTTCAATTTGTGTCGAAACGCTTGCATCAAAAATTTTTCCGGGAGCGCGAACGATAAATCCTCCAAGAATCTCGGGCCTCACTTCTCCTTTGATCTTGATCTCCCGCTTCCATCGCTCCTGTAAGACGAGTTTGATTTCGTCCTCAAGGCCGGGTGTAAGGGGCTGCGCCACTTCGACCCGCACGCTTAGCTGCCCGGATAAATCCTCACACATTCTTTCAAACTCTTGAGCGATATCCGAAAAAGCATCCATTCGGTTATTGTCAACAAGAGCAACTAAAAACCTATGCGTGAGCGGCAACTTTTCCTTTAATCCAGAAAGAACGTCCCGCTTTTCATCTTTAGAAATAACAGGGCTTAAAAAAAATTCTTGGCCGCGCGTGACCGATTGAAGCGCCGCACGAAAAGATTGAAGCTCTTGGAGAATTTTGGAGTGTTCATTGGAGTACGCAGGATCCACTTTATCACGAGAAAGATTAAACAAAGCGTGTGCATAGCGCTTCGCGACCACGAAGTTACGAAGCATAATTCTTCTTTCCTCCTCGCTCGTGCAAATCACCCTGAATCATTTGAGCCGTCCAATCCGCGCCCTTGGTCTTAAGCTCCTTTTGCAAAGCTTCACGAGCTATTGCCAGCGCTTTTAAAAATAAATCCACTTCAAGCTCTCTCATGGCTTTGTCCACTTCGTTTTTCATTCGTGACTGACCTTCATTCAGTATTTTCTGAGCAAACGCCTGGGTTTCTAGTTCGAGTTTTTTGGTTTCGTGATCAAGCTCTCGCGTTAAAGAGGTTTTCATTTCATTCACTTTTGAATCAAGCCCTCGAACAAGTTTTTGAATCTCTTCATATTCCGCTTGAAGTTGTTCGTACTGGTTCTTTGCGGACGCGATTTTTTCTTCTAAATCTTTCCGTTGATGACGAAAATGTCGATTAAGTTGCTTTTTCAAAATAATAAATAAAATGCAGACCAAAAGGATAAAATTAATCCACTGATACACGACCATGCTCATAAGCGAACAACCTTCGACGTTAAAACCGCATTTGTAATTTCTTTTGCAATCTGCGCCGACCATTCTGGGAGGCGGTCCTGAATCTTTGAAAGTTCTGTTTCAATTTTTCTTCGTTGAGAATTCAGCTGATCTTCCATATTCAATCGCGTTTCTGAAATCTTTTTATCCGTCACTTCACGAATACGGCTCAATGTTTTTGTTCGTTCGATATGTAACGCATGGCGAACTTCCGACATTCGCGATTCGTATTCATTGCGAAGATCTAAAATTTTATTTTGAAGAGAATGGGCCTCTTGAACTCGGCCATCCGTGAGCTCCGATCGACGTTTAAGGAGCTTTAACGCGGGATCGAAATAAAGAACTTTTAAAACAATAATAAGGGATACATAAATGCCTAACTGAATCCCTAAAATGAAAAAATTAACTTCCATTAAAACTCCGTCATTTCGCTTATTCGGGTTTAACGAATATGCCCAAAGCAGTCAAAAACTCAAAACTTTAAGTTGCGGATTTTATGAACGGGTAACGGCGTGGCACTCAGCCCGCGTTTAGCTGCTGGTTAAACCTTACAATGGTCTCTCGGGGCTCTTGGACAGAGGTTCTAAGCGAGGTCATATCGATCTTTCCATCGATCAAGCCACCGGCCTGAACCTCGAGTTCACGGGTTTGAATTTCGCCATGAATCTGGCCTGTCCCATGAACAATGAGTTTCTCTCGAGCGATAATGCTTCCCCGGAAACTGCCCCCAACCTCTAAAACTCCCACTTGGATATTGGCTTCGACCACAGCGCCATCACCAATAATCAAATGATCTTGAGAAAAGATTTCCCCCTGAAAAACACCATCAATTCGAACCACCCCCTCAAACGATAACTTACCATTAAATTCGCAGCCCTTATCGAGAAGAGTAATCGTGGAGGGTAAAGTTCGCTTGGGATTAGTCATGATCTTTTCATTTTACCAAGAATTCGTTCAAAATCATCTCGACTCAAGTAATGAATGATAAATTGTCCTCGCCCGGAAGAATGCGGTCGTATCTCTACTTTTGTCTCATAAAGATTTTGAAGGTCGCTAGCTACGGTTTTATAGGCCTCTAATTCGGTCTGACCCGCCGCATTCGATGACTCTGACGCAGCTCCCGGTCGCCCGTCTTTGGCACGCTTTACTAAAGCTTCGACCTGACGAACCGAATATCCTTTAGCCAAAATTTCCTCTAAAAATTGATTCTGAAGATCTTTATCTTCTAAAACGATAAGGCATCGAGCGTGGCCAACACTCAACTCTCCCGAACTAATTTTTTCTCTGACTTCTTTGCTCAGCTTCAAAAGCCGAAGGGAGTTTGCGATCGTTGTACGATCCTTACCAACGCGTCTGGAAATCTCTTCCTGAGTAAGTCCTAAATCCAAAATCAGTCTCTGGTAAGATTCGGCCTCTTCAATGGGCGTAAGATCTTCGCGTTGAATATTTTCGATGAGTGCGAGTTCGAGGATTTCCGAATCTGAAATGTCTTTAACAATGACGGGAACTTCTTTCTTCCCCGCCAATTGGGAAGCCCTCCAGCGTCTCTCTCCAGAGATAATCACATAACCTTTTTCGGTTTTTTTGGCTAAAATAGGTTGTAATACGCCCTTTTCCTTAATGCTTTGAGCGAGCTCTTGAAGAGAGGCGTCGTCAAAATGTTTTCTCGGCTGAGCATGATTTGGATAAAGCTCAGTGATCGGGCACAAAAAATACCCCCTTTTATTGGACTCCGGTAATAAACTTCCAATACCTCGACCCAGCACGCTACGGCTTTCAGGCCGGCTATTTTAAATAGTAGTTTCCATAAAACTTCAATTCCCTCCTCACTCGATTAAGACAGTGAACTTTCCGTAATTTGAGATTCATGATTTTCAATCGACTCAGCCGATACGTCTTCTACTAAAATTTCTGTTTCAGCCTTTGCAATGATCGGCGTAACCGCCTCTTCTTGCGTCACTTCT
>CAZSZT010000038.1:0-8837 GCA_964611175.1 uncultured Bacteriovoracaceae bacterium | reverse complement strand
TTGAGCGATCATGGACATTTCTCCTTCCTTTTTGATGTATACCAGGGTGTCCGACAAAGAAGCATCGAACTAAAGTTCAGTGAAACTATCGACAATCTTTAATCAAAAGATGACTATTATTAATGATGGACACAAAACTTTTTATAGCAACTTTCATTAGCATTTTTGTCGCAGAACTCGGAGACAAAACTCAATTTGCAGCGATCGCGGCTTCTGCTCAAAGCAAATCGACGACGACCATTTTATTAGCTGTTGTTCTCGCCCTCATTTTTGCTGGATCCATCGGCGTATTAGCGGGAAAAATGATCGGGAATTATATCGACCCAACGGCGATTAAATGGGTTAGCGGTGGATTATTCATTCTTATCGGCGTTTGGATCTTAGTAGCAAAATAGAACCGATTCTATGATTTACATCATATGGGGAACCCAAAAAAACAAGAAAGATTGTGACGAGGGTTCACCATACGTAGATGTTAGAGAAAAAGGGCCAACATTATCGAAAGTATATGTTAACAGGCCTTGTGCTCTGTTTTGGAGTTCAGAGCTTCCTCGTGTATACGGATGATACCGGAAGAAAACGAGAACCCTTGGATCCTCTGGCGCAAAAGGGTCGCGTCGTTTGGCAAAAAAATAACTGTCAGTCTTGCCATCAGATTCACGGATTTGGAGGCTATCTCGGCCCCGATTTAACAAACGCCGTTCCCGGAATTTCGCGGGAAGTTTTAGAGGCGTTTTTGAGAACAGGCCCCAAACAAATGCCAAGTTTTGAATTGAGCAACGAGGATGTCAGTGCTCTTCACGCTTATCTTGCTTCCATCGCCGAAACAGGAACGGCCGTCGCTATTTTGAATCGGGCTCAGGCCCACAGTATCGAAAATTTAATAACAAATATACCGTGGTTCGAGTTCGAGTGATAAAATCCTCTTCTTTATTTGCGGCTCTTTCTCTTTTGGCATTGTTGTTGTGTCTTTTCGGAGGCGCCCTCTCCGCCGTTTACTACATCCCTTTTGCCTACCCATGGCTGAAACAGTTTAGCCTTCATCTGTCTCAAGTTCGATCTATTCATACCATATTTGGAATGAGCTGGATTTATCTTGGGGCGATCGCCGTCGTTTATCATTATCTCGAAAGTCACCCCGGTCGAAGTCGAAAAACCGAAAGACGACTTACCCAACTTCAAATCTTTTGTTGGATCCTTGGTGGTTTAGGTGTGTTTTTTAGTCTTGCAGCAAAAATATTTTCTGGTCGTGAATACCTGGAATATCATCCCATCTTTTCGATCTTTATCTTGAGCGGATGGCTCGCCTTCACGTGGAATCTTATGACTCATGTGCGAAAAAATTTTTGGTCGATGCCCGTCTATATCCATATGTGGACCGTGGCATGCTTCCTATTTATTTACACCTACACGGAAGCGCATCTTTGGATGTTTAAGAACATCGGAAGGTACCCCATTGTTGATATTCAGCTACAATGGAAGTCATTTGGTGCAATGGCCGGCTCATTTAATCTACTCGTTTATGGCGCTGGGATTTACATCGTCGAACGAATGACTGGAGCCACTGGTTACGCTCAATCCAAAACGGCCTTTAGCTTATTCGGCATTGGCCTCTTGAATTCGTTTACGAATTACGCGCACCACACGTATCACCTTCCGCAAAGCCATCTGGTGAAATGGATCAGCTTCAGTGTCAGTATGCTCGAGATCATTATTCTCGCTCGCGTGATGATGGATCTCATCGAAGCCATTCAAAAGCGCCCCCGCCCGGACACCTCCGATGCAGAACTTTATATGACGAGTTCCAAATACTGGACGTTTGCCAATCTTGCTTTGGCGATTTTGATATCGATTCCGCCCATCAATACTCTTGTGCATGGTACTTATGTTGTAGCAGCCCATGTGATGGGGGCCATGATTGGAATTAATTCATTGATTTTATTTGGTGCCATCGCATGGATGACCGGACCTCGAAAGCAAAGTCGAATCAGCGCTTACTTATTCACGATATTCCATCTTTCGTTCGGTTGTCTCGTTGGCTCCTTGACTCTTGGGGGACTCCTTCAAGGGGTTTATCGATACATGAATTGGCCCCCATCTGAAATCTCTCGTGTTCTGTTCATCGTCTTTATTTTCGCCGGATTCATCTCGGCATCCGTGATGACCTATTGGGCCTTTGCCTGGATCACGAGAATACTCTTAAAAATAAGTATCGAAAGAAGATCTGAAGAGGCCGCCGAGGCGTTACCAAACAAGATTCGTGCTATCGGATAGGTGTACTTTTGGACACTCACCCAATAAGCGAAAAGTGATTAACATTGCTGGTTTGGGGACATCCTGGAAAAGCTATCCTTCTTGGAACCTATTTTGGGCGACAATCGCTTTGTTGCTGAGTTTTATGTTTTGGAGCTTTCTTTCAAGTCTCGCTCCAAGAATTCGCGGCGACTTAAATCTTAAACATTCGGAAATTGGAATTTTGTTAACGCTTCCCCTCTTCCTGGGCTCGATCGGAAGAATTCCCATAGGATGGTGTGCGGATCGGTGGGGCGGTCGAGCCGTCGTTAAGGCCATATTCTTCGCCGGCTCCATGCCATTTTTCCTCTTAGCTTTTGAATATTCCCACCGTACACTTCTTTTCTTTGCCCTGGCCATCGGGGTTTTTGGAACCGTATTTTCGGCTGGAGCGGCTTTCGTGAACGATTGGTTTTCTCCCCAACGAAAAGGACGTGCCTTGGGTATTTATGCCTTGGGAAATCTTGGGGTCGGCTTTGGAATATGGCAAAACACCTGGGATCTCGATGAGATTTCATCTCCGCGTGTTCTCTTCGCTTCCGTAGGAACTCTGTCGATTGTTTTCGGAATTCTGTTTTTTAAACTCACAACCGATTGCACGACCCCATCTCGGCCCCCCATGACCGTACCACCAGCTATCGATGGGCGAGCTCTCCTGTTAAGCTTCTTTTATTTTGTGAGCTTTGGGTCATTTTTGGCACTTTCAATGCTACTTCCTTTGATCCTCAGTGAAGCGACCCCGTGGGAATCATCCACCATTGCTCTGACAGCCAGCGGCTTCGCACTCATCACGACTTTCGGCAGGACGCTCGGGGGCTGGATGGCGGACTCATTGGCTCCCAAACGAATCATTCTGTTTTCCTACTTCGCATCCGCCGTTTCCGCCGCAATCGCTTCAAGTCATATTGAATTTGGAGGCTCCATTCTCGCGAGCGGATTCTTATGGGGTATCTGCAACGGGACGATCTTCAAACTGATCCCCCAACACTTCCCGCATTCCACGGGTTCAATCAGCGGAACCGTAAGCGCCTTTGGCTGCATTGGCGGATTTGCTCTGGCCTCAATCGTCACCTACGGCTCGCATTATTTAGGAAATTATGATCACAGCATCTCGATTTTTACAATTGCCGCCTTGGCTGCCGGTATTTTGTCATGGGTATTTCGCGGCAGATTATGAAAATCATAAAATAATCATCGGACGATCACTGTCGGCGGCTTTTGGCCGTTATTCGCGACAGGTCCCCAGATAGTCTCCGCCGTGATGCCCAATATGGGCCCGCACAGCTGGAGCGCCGACGCAAATTTCATGCTTGGCGTTCGAATTACCTGAGGGAATATGACAGAGAAGAACTTTCAACTGCCCATCACCTTCCGATCCTTCACATTTGACAACTTTATGGGGAGGTGCCGAGCCTTCATCAGGGGGGGTATTGGGATCTTCATTGTTAATGACCACGTCGGGAACTTTGTCACCATCCGTGTCTTTAACCGTGGTGTCTGGATTGCCATCGTTATCCCGGTCGAACGACGAAACAGTATCGTCATTTTTATCAGGAATAAGCGGCGTATCAGGAGTACCGTCACGATCGACATCTACCGAATCCGCACCTCCATCAAAATTTTCATCGATGAAATCAACATCGGGCTCCAAATCCCCATCCAAGTCCAAGCCTCCGACGGGATCAAAAAAGGGTGTCTCTGTTGAAGTGGGTCCGCCTGTCGGAGCAGCTCCCGTACTTTCACTATTAAAATCCGCATGAGAAAAGCTCGGAACACCGGCACATGCCGTCATGAATAAAAAGCCAATAGCCGATACAGCAGGCAGAAATGAAATAGAGTGCTTTGCTTTCATAGACTCAAATGAATGCAAAAATCATGCGATCAATGAGAAAGCCCGTTTCAGATATGCAGGGGGCAGGGCGCAGTAAGGCGCCGGACAAAAATGCCCGAGACCTTCCTTAAAGTACGGCATATTTGTCGTGATTCCAGTCGTCAAATATCAGTCAAATATCAGCAACCACTTCATCTAACTCATTTTTTGAATTCCGGAAAAGAACTCATCAATTGAGCACAATCCGTTGATGTTTTAGGAAAATGTCTAACCGCAGCTGAATAGTTGGATTCTGGATCGGGCAATTCCCAAATTATTCTTGAAAAGACACTGTCCAATTTCGGAATTCTATAACCATTGGATCTCGTCCAATGATCTAAAGCTACGGCATAGACGTCATGATCTTTTATAAGTCTTCGAGTGGCGCTTATAAGCAGGTGTGAATTCCTCTCTTCAACACCAAATAAAATCGGAGTTAGAAAAGGATAAGCTTGCGAGGCTCCATAGGCTTTCATTGCATTCACCAATTTTCTAAGATCCTCTCCCTTGACATAGATAAGTGACCATCGGCTTAGATATCGTACCACCGACTTTACGGTTGCTTCCGTAATGTCTCCCTCAAAAAGAGGCGGCCAAAGCGCGGACCACCCAAAAGACAGTGAGTTCATAAGGCCGACCGTCTCTGCGGGTCGTTCCACTTTTCCAGATTGAATAAGAGGTTCCAGTTGCGTCTGCCCCCAGTTTCTCATCGCCTTGGCAAAATGAAGACCCACAAAATGTCGTCGAGCATTTTTATTCTTACCGTCGATATCGGCTGGGAAAATAAGTCTTTCTCGAAGAACTTGAGAGTTTTGGTTGCGAAAATCGGCGACCCGTCTTTCCGAAAGACTGATCATTTCTTTTTGGCCATCACTCAATCCTTCAAAATCGGCGAAGGCTTTCTGACTTTCCGGTTTCCATAGTTTTTGATCTATTAAATTTCCGTTGTCGTCGAAAAGGAGTTCAGAAAATGCATAATCGCTGCCGGATTCATCCACCAAGATTCCATTTACTGCCTCTGATTTAAAGTTATGCAGATGCCCGGCACCCACAAAAAGAATTCGTGGATCTCTCGCAAGGTGGGCCCTACTTCCTTCTCTAAGAAATCCATTAAAAGCTCTCGCTATATTTTCGACACCATCGTGAACTTCAAAAACAACAAAATCAGCACCCCCCAAAGAAGCTTGGCGATACTGATCGATCATCGTTTCTAGAAAACTCATCGGCGTAGACATCTCAAAAGGAAAAAATTTATCGCTCCTCTTGTAGCCCGATTGCTGAAAATAATCTTCTAACGTCATCCCAACTATTCTAAGAACTTTTCCAGATCGTAATTGAATATCTTGAAAGTCTCCGAAAAGATCCGCACCCTGAGGAGTTTTTTTGAGATTAGCCGCTAAAATTTTAAAATTCGGATTACCTGTAATGCCACGCATGGATTCGACAAAAGTTTTTGTCTGGTTAAAAAAAAGTTCGTTTGACTCAACACCTTGGGGAACTTTCAAATCAGCAGGCTGAATTCCATGTAAATCCAAACCCTCGTGATTTCCTAAGCCGACCCCTATATGCATTGACTTTGCCAGCTCCAGGAACAGTTGATAATCCAACCAGCCACCATCTGCTTCCGAGTAGATTCCACTTCCTGCTAAATCACCATTGACGTAAAGAATGACATCGCCCTCTGGATACTTGGCCCGAAAGGCTTCCGCTCTCGCCACCACGGTCTTTAAAAAGTAAGGAATATTTTCGTAATTCGCATGAGGATCCGGCACCTGAATGAATAAAATCTGAGCTTCAATCGAGGGACTGCTCAGCAAACCCACAGAAACAAAAACCACCGCTATTCTAAAAAGAAATGAAAGAACTCCCATAACCCAATATCACACTTACCCTTAACCCGTAACTTTCAGAAGATTGATAAAGTTGGCAAGAAAAAACAAAGAGTCTAGGTAACTGTTAGTACCGATAGACATCTTTTCAACGCCCTATTCTTATACCTCTCAATCCAGGCACTAACGCTTGTTAATGATTTTCACTCTTCCCGGGAAGAGTTATTTACTGAGGCCCCAGGAGTTTTTTTGGGGCTGATCTCAACCAATTTGTTTTTTGATTTTTCACCCTTTAGAATTTGGATATGAGATCGGGGAACTTTGAAGTGCTCCGCCAATACTTCAACCAATTTAGCATTCGCACGACCTTCAACGGCTGGGGCTTTAATTCTAACCTTCAGTTTTGTTTCTGAAATAGCCTCAATAGATTCTTGTTTAGACCTCGGCTGAACTTTTACTTCTATGCGCACGCTTTATCTCACTGAACCGCATCAATACTCCATATTCACTTAAGCCTAGTCAACTTTAAGTCGCCATCTCGGTCTCCTTGCCCATCTCTCAATTCCAGACGTAACCGTTGTTAATGATTTTCACTCTCCCCGGGGAGAATTATTTCTGAGATCCCAGGAGTCTCGGGAGCTGAGCCCGCGGTTTACTCAACGAATCACTCCGGTCCGGGACCATCAAATACAAACGGGCCAAAAGGCAGGATGGAAGCAATGTAAGCCCACAATAAAGTTTTCTTTGGCCATTTTAATTTGATGGCTATGAATGTTGCCATCAAAACGTAAACAATAAAAAGGACACCATGGACAGTTCCCACGACTTTCACAATCTCCGGAAGGTCCCATAGGTACTTTAAAGGCATCGCAATAAAGAGAAGAATTAAAAACGAAATCCCTTCGGCAAACCCAATATAGCGAAAGGCTTTATCCACGCTGTACGAGTTACCCAAATTTTCTCTTAGGCGCCATGCTTAAAATACGTTTCATTCTTATGCAAATCAAAAAATTCAATGAAGAAGATCCGTATTTCGGCGTCAGTGCTCTGACAAAGTTACGGATGGGTAGATAAATTCAAAATGGCATTTTGGATGTTTGGCCCAAAACTACATGCCCCTTCCGGCCATTCCCCATTTTCTTCGTCAAAGCGGTTCATATTTTCATTTGTTGCGATGCCTACGACATTCCCTTGACTATCCGTAATGGGCCCTCCGCTCATCCCTTTGAAAATAGAGGCAGTAGTAGTGACAACGTGATCGTCGGACCACTCCCAACTCAAAATCGGCACCCAAAAAAATCTGCGCCACTGATGGGTTTTGAACCATTTACAATCCCACAGCGATACCGCTTGTCCTTGACTGACGAGAAAATCTTCCCGCATTTCTGCATTTTTTTCTTTGGCCCCTGGATAACCGACTATAAATAAAGTTTCATTTTTCCGGATAGGTTCAGTTCGAGTTTTCAAGAAGGGTCTATCTAACTTTTTATTTAATTTAATTAATGCATAGTCATTTGGAGTATCAAAGCTCTGTTCTGAAACAGCGCCGATGGAATTTAAGACTGGTTTTATTGAAGCCTCCCGACTGTCATACACAATGGATTTTTTCTCTACATCGACGACTACAAATGAATTCAGATCACTCAGATTTTTAGAATCTTTCAAAAGTTCTCTTGCGACATGCGCAGCTGTAAACAAGCAATCGTCACAAAAAGCCAGGAAGGCCGTAGATGCCTTTACTTTCACCTCCGGACAGTCCTCTAACTTTGCCACTGCACACTTTTTTATTCCCGAAGCAACAATAGAGTTCACAACATCCTGCAAATTTTTGATTGGCTTCCTAAGTGATTGGATAAAACCTGAATACTCGCTCTTTGGTACTCGTTTTCCAATGTCCAATATTCTGAAAAATTTAAATACCGAATCTTGAATTTTTTGAAGTTCTACAGGTGTCTGGGGTCGGGATAACTCCGCCTTTAAGTCGCTTTGATAAGCAAACAAGGATAATGTGACGAAACCAATTACACTTTTCTGAAAGAAGGTCAGGTTACACCCCCACTTTTGTAATCAACTAATTTGTGACAACCCGCGTTTTATACTGAAAAAACGGGTGGATGATGGGGATCGAACCCACGACAGCCGCAGTCACAGTGCGGTGCTCTACCAGCTGAGCTACATCCACCATTTGTCAAAAAAACTTGTTCATTTCCTCTGACCATCGACTTCCTAGTCGCTGGTAGAGTCTGCGCTCTCTATTCTCTTATCCGCCTTCGGCGGGATGCTGAGCTACATCCACCATTTGTCAAAAAAATAAAGCCGATTTGGGAAGTCTTTACAATGACAATGAGTAAGGAATGAGATTTAGCTTGTCTAAGGTCGCCAAACTCCTGTTTTGGCGACCCGAAAATCTCCCGGCTTAGTTCTGAACCTTACAGAGATAGGTCTGTTGCCGGCAGGATGCTCGAACCCTAGCTTGCTCGTCCTGATTCATGACATAAGGATAAATCTGAGCCGCGACGGAATAGCAATCTCGGTCGTGCGCAGAAGTGATTTCCTGGCAAATGACGGGATTCACATTATTTCGGCATTCACCTAAAACTCCCAATAGGTGGTCCATTCTCCAAATGGGGCCGGAAGAATTGACCAGTCGGTTGACACACTCCTTGTCCACTTTGGATTCAAGTTTTAGTCCACAATTTCCGCCGCTATCCATTCGGTTCAGAATTTGATCGACCTTATTTTCAATTCGATCGATTTGATCAGCATGAACCCCCCCTAAAGGGGCCACAAACATAAGTCCAAGCCCAAACACGACCATTCCTAATTGCTTCATTTTCTCACCCTCC
>CAZSZT010000037.1:1172-8940 GCA_964611175.1 uncultured Bacteriovoracaceae bacterium | reverse complement strand
TATCCATTTTTCAAGGCCGTTTTCATCGTTGTCAGGGTTTCCGTAAGAGTCCCAATCTGGTTGAGTTTGATTAAAATCGCATTGGCACAACGCTCCTTAATTCCTCTCTCAAGACGAGACGTTTGTGTTACAAAAAGATCGTCTCCCACTAACTGGGTATTCGAAAATTTGGAAGTTAACGTCTTCCACGATTTCCAATCGTCTTCGTCAAGCGCGTCTTCAACGGAGACGATCGGAAAATCCGAAATGATTTGAGCGTAAATACTCATCATTTGCTCTGGCGTTTGGGCCCCACGGCCCGACTTTTTTAAAATATATTTTCCCTCTTCATAAAACGATGAGGCCGCCACATCGAGAGCCAACTTGATTTGACCGGTATAACCGCATTGGGAAATGGCTTCCGTGATCAGTTGAAGAGCTTCTTCATGAGATTTAAGTCGCGGAGCAAAACCACCTTCGTCGCCTACCGAAGTGGAAAGCTTTTGCGTATGGAGGATTTCCTTCAGGGTTTGAAAGACCTCTGTTCCCATTCGAAGAGCGGTTGAAAAGGAATCTGCCTGAATCGGAGCGATCATGAATTCTTGGAAATCTAAGTTGTTATCGGCGTGCATTCCTCCGTTGATGATATTCATAAAAGGAACGGGGAGGTTCATGGCTTTGGTTTGAAAAAGCTTCGCGATGGTTTCCGCCAAACTGATGTTTTGCACTTGAGCGGAAGCTCGAGTGGCGGCCAAAGAAACAGCCAAAGTGGCATTCGCTCCCAGCTTTTCTTTTTGAGGGCTTGGATCCAAACTTAGAATTTTTCGATCGAGTTCTTCTTGGTTGACTGGATCCATTCCTGCGACTGCGGGAGCGACGACTTCCAAAATATTTTTTACGGCCTTTAAAACACCTTTACCTTTGTATCGTTTTTTATCTTGATCGCGCATTTCAACGGCTTCGAATTTGCCGGTCGAAGCTCCGGAAGGAATCGCCGCTCGGCCTTGAATGCCGGAAAAGAGGATGACTTCCGCTTCGACGGTTGGGTTTCCGCGACTATCTAGGATTTCTCGAGCACGAATGCTTTTAATCGAATCTGGCATAAGGAAAAAATAAGGGATTTGAGCGGAGTATGCTAGAGAGACTTTTTGAAAAATCTGTTAAGGTCGTGATGGCATGAAAAAGCACGCTATTTATCCCGGGTCTTTTGACCCGTTAACCAATGGGCATATCAATATTGTCAATCGGGCCCTTCACCTTTTCGAAACGGTGACTGTTGCGGTCGCCATTAATACAAAAAAGCCTAGTGTCTTTTCCATTCCTGAGCGCGTCTCGATGCTGGCGCGGGTTTTTGAAGGCCGATCGGATATTCATGTCGAATTTTTCGAAGGCCTTTTAGTCGATTACGTCTCTAAGAAAGAAAACGCGGTTGTCATTCGCGGGATTCGAACGAATTCGGATTTTGAATACGAATTATCGATCGCTCAAGCGAACCGTCATTTGAATCCCGAATTTGAAACGATTTTTATGATGACGGACCCTCAATATTCCTTTTTGTCGTCTTCGATGATTCGTGAAATTGTGGGTCTCGGAGGCTCGACCAATGGAATGCTTCCGGAATTTATTGAAGACGCTCTTCGAAAGCGATTACAGGAATCCTCCAAATGACAAGGCTGAATTTTGCACCTGCTTCTTTAGTGTCCAAAATTGAGGAATCCGCGACTTTGGCTATTGCGGCCAAAGCTCGAAAAATGGTCGAGCAGGGGCGAAACGTCATTCATTTTGGAGCCGGCGAGCCAGATTTTAATACTCCAGATCTTCTTATTGAGGCCGCTTACACTGCCGCGAAATCAGGAGAGACGAAATATACTCCCGTTGCGGGAACGAACGCTCTTCGTCGTGCGATTGCCGAACGGATCTCGGCGGATTACGGAATTTCAGCGTTTCGGCCGGAGGAAGTTTTGGTTTCGGCGGGAGGGAAGCAGGCCATCTTTCACTTTTTACAGGCGGCGTTGGAGCCCGGGGACGAGGTTCTCATTCTTTCGCCTTACTGGGTGTCCTTTCCAGAGATGGTTAAATTGGCGGGTGGAATCCCGGTTATCGTAAAGCCCGAGCAATCGAGGGTTTCGGCGAACGAAATTAAAAGGGCCATCAGTTCAAAGACCCGTGTTTTCATTTTTAACTCTCCATCCAATCCTTCGGGAGTCATGGTTCCGGAAAATGAAGTTCGAGAAATTCTCGATGTTCTCGAACCCCATCCCATTTGGCTTCTTTCGGACGATACCTATTACCAATTGATTTATGAACCGGCTCGTTGGGTCTCGGCCTTAAAAATTCGAGACGGTTGGCGATCAAGGACGTGTTTAATAGGTTCCGCTTCAAAATCCTTCGCGATGACGGGATGGCGACTTGGTTGGGCGATTGCCCCTGAACCGATGATTTCAGCCATGGCGAAATTTCAGAGCCAGGTGACAAGTGGGGCAAGCAGTATTTCCCAAGCAGCCGTTTTAAAGGGACTAACGAGTGGCCAGGCGTTTGTGGAATCCTTTCGTAAAACCTTTAAAAAGCGACGGGATGTGATGACGGAGTGTTTAAGAAGCATTTCGGGACTTCGATGGGATCCCCCCGACGGAGCTTTTTACGTATTCGCTGACTTTTCAGAGGTCGTCAAAGACCGTTCGGTGACAACATTTGCTGAAGAATTACTGGAAAAAACCGGTGTATGCACGATTCCCGGAGAAGCCTTTGGAGATCCGAAATGTCTGCGGTTAACTTATGCGACTTCGGAGGCTAATATTCGTGAAGGGGTCAGACGAATAGAATACGCCTTAAAAAGTTGACTAGATGTCAGAATTTGGCGAAGTCTAATGATCATGGCAAGACGATGTGAAATCACGGGGAAATCAGTCCTCTTTGGGAATACTGTTTCAAATGCGAATAATCGTCGCAGGACGAAGTTTGAGCCCAATTTACAATGGAAGACATTTTATGTTCCAGAACTGGGTCGAAAGGTAAAGGTACGCTTATCCCATCGAGGAATGCGAATTATCGATAAATTAGGAAGCGTTCTTAAGGCCGCTCGAAAATATCAAAAAACCATTTCTCCCAAACTTAAGGGATTATTAAAGGAAGTAGCATAATTCATGGAAGACTTTGACTCTGGATCTCGGACTCGAAAATTCGCCAACAATAAGAAAAAGAAGAAACCTCGAAAAAAAATGGCTTTTCGAAAGAAACGTCTGCCCGCGACCATGAAGTTTGATTATCGAGATATCAGTACCCTCTGTTCGTTTATCACCGAAGAAGGCAAAATTATTCCGGCACGCGTTTCCGGCCTTCGCGCCGGACAGCAACGTCAGCTTACGACCGCGATCAAACGTGCTCGACATATTGGCTTCTTGAGTGCCATCGGCCGCGATACGATCCATTAACAAACTCGCGTAAGTTATTATTCCAACACTCTTCCGGGAAGAGTTAATTTTGATTTTGAATAAGAAAGTGTCCGCATGGCGGAACTGGTCGCACCGAAGGTGCGCAAAAAAAATGAGTGCGTATGCCAGTTCCGATGTGCAAGGATGTTCAAGAAAAATAAATGCCCGCATGGCGGAACTGGCAGACGCGTGAGACTCAAAATCTCATATCCGCAAGGGTGTGTAGGTTCGACCCCTACTGCGGGCATTTTCCGGCTCTTTTCAATCTCATTTCTTTGCAAATATCCATAAACCATTTTTGTTTGACTTATTTGGTCAAATGGAGCAGCTAAGCCACGTGGACTCGTGTTCTAAACGGTGGTGCTTTAAGGGACCAAGATGAATGTCTGAATTATCATTTGAAACAACCCAACCTAACAATAAAAAGACGGTTGAAGAAGAGCTGCAGTCCCGCATTGGTCTTGAGAGGATCATTGCCGGGATTTCCAATGATTTTATGAGCGTAGACTTGGAGAATTTCGATAAAGTTTTGGTGAATGCCTTACGGTTGTTGGGGGAGTTCACGGCGACCGATCGAATTTCCGTTTTTCAATTTTCACAAGACGGCCAAACATTCACGCGAACACATTTTTGGAATCAGTCCGATATCGATCCGAAATTTCCGAATTTTGCGGATGTACCCGTGTCTGAGTTTCCGTGGTCGATGGAGCAATTGAGAGAGGGCAAGATTATTCATATTGCTCAAACTTCCGATCTCCCCGATGAAGCGATATCAGAAAGACAATGGACGCAAAATGTGGGATTGAAATCCTTTCTCATTCTTCCAATGATGGCGAAAGACAACCTAAAGGGTATCCTCGCGCTCGGCGCGTTATCCGAGGAACGAGTTTGGGCGGATGAAGTCGTTGATCTCTTAAAGATGTTTTGTGGAATTATGGTAACGGCGCTTAGACGCCGTGTTACCGAGACAGAACTTCGAGATAAGGAGGCAAGTTTGGCGACTGCTCAGAGGATTGCGCATATCGGAAGTTGGGAACTCGATTTAACAAATTTAGAGAATATAGACTCAAACCCCCTACGTTGGTCCGATGAGGTTTTTAGGATATTCGGGTATGAACCTCATACGATCGAAGTATCAAATGAGAATTTTTTTAGATCCGTCCATCCCGACGATCGATCTCGAATTTCCGAGGCTGTTTCGACGGCCCTACATGAGCAGCGGCCTTATTCGATTTAACATCGGATTGTTCGCCCGGATGGAACCGAACGTATTGTGCATGAACAATCCGAAATTCTTTATGATGAAAAGACGAAACGGCCATTAAAAATGGTCGGAACAGTTCAGGATGTGACGGAACGCAAACACGTGGAGATGCAACTGGCTCGACACACGGAAGATCTCGCTCGATCCAATGCCGAGTTGGAAGAATTCGCCTATATCGCTTCTCATGATTTGCAAGAGCCATTAAGAATGGTGTCTAGTTACGTTCAACTTCTGGATCGACGCTACCATGATCTTTTGGACGACAAAGGACGTCAATTTATTCAATTTGCGGTAGAAGGGACTCAGCGAATGCAGCGTTTAATTATGGATTTGCTGGCTTACTCCCAGGTGGTGAAGGCCAGTTGTCCAGGTGAGTTCGTCGACGGAACGGAAGTGGTTCGAATGGCTTTAAGTAATCTGAAAGTCGCTATTCAAGAGTCCAAGGTTGAAGTAAGAATCGAGCCACTTCCACGAATTTGGGGCGAGCGAACAAAATTGGTTCAAGTCTTTCAAAACATTATTAGCAATGCCATTAAATTTAGATCGGAACATCATCCAAGAATTGAAATTGGTTGCCGAGAACAATTACCATTTTCGGAATTTTTTATTCGAGATAATGGCATTGGGATGGAGCCTAAATATTGTGAAAGAATCTTTCAGATCTTTCAACGCCTTCACACCCGCGATCGATATCCAGGAACCGGCATTGGGCTGGCGATCGTCAAGAAGATTATCGAACAATTGGGCGGAAAAGTCTGGGCGGAATCCCACGTGGGGAAAGGCTCGGTCTTTTATTTTACGTTACCAACGGCGAGAAGAGAGGAACTAAGGGCGTCGTGAATCGGCAAGTCGACATTCTTTTGATCGAGGATAATCCGGGGGACGTAGAGCTGATTCGGGAATGTTTTTCGATGTCTCTGACGGAGTTTCGTCTTTCGATTGCACAAGATGGAGACGAGGCTCTTCAATTATTAAAGAAAAATGCTGGGTTGGGTGTCCATTGGGTTCCGGATCTTATATTGCTTGACTTAAATCTGCCAAAAAAGACAGGTCGAGAGGTTCTCGGAGAAATTAAGGCTGACGTCAGATTAAGAAAAATACCCGTTGTCGTATTAACCACATCAAGTGCGGAATCGGATGTTCGGTCCGTTTATCAGCTTCATGCCAATTGCTTAATTACCAAGCCTTCCAATCTGGATGATTATATTCGTGCCATTCAATCGATCGAGAAATTTTGGTTGAAATGTGTCCAGCTGCCTTTAACGGCATCGTGATATGAAAACATTTTCTTCTTCTTCATCTCGTTCTGAAAAAGTAGATCGCAGAAGAAATATTCTGATGGTCGAGGATAATCCGGGAGACGTTATGTTAACTTGCGAGGCTTTGAACGAATATGGATTGCCTTATCGCCTTTTTGTCGCCGAAAACGGCATTCAGGCTCTTCAGTTTCTGGAAACGACTGGTAAGGAAAGTTCAAGTGAGCATCCAGATCTGATCTTATTAGATTTGAATTTGCCAATCATGGATGGTCGTCATCTTTTAAGACGAATTAAATCGGACGATCGATATGCTAAAATACCCGTCATTGTTCTGAGTGGTTCTGATTCCGGGGAGGACATTGATTTGACGTATGACAGTCAAGCCAACTGCTACGTTAATAAGCCCGCCTTTGTGGACGATTTTCATCATATGATTCAAGCCATTGAGGCCTTTTGGCTTGGCACCAAAGGAAGCTCCTGAGGAAGACTTCCGCTGGTTCGGTTTCTAATGGTGGAGATAGCCGGGCTCGAACCGGCAACCCCCAGCTTGCAAAGCTGGTGCTCTCCCAATTGAGCTATATCCCCGAGATCGTCAAATTATTGCCCCACGATTCGAATCCTTCAACCGAACTTTAACCCTTTTTTGAGGTATCGGGTCACCCTCCCCATGAAGATCAAATAGAGAATCACTTGAAAGGTCGGCGGTGTCATGAAATAAGTAAGACTTAGTATTTCAGGACATACCCCCTGAAAAAGGGGTTTGGAATGCATAGGGAGCCAACGTTCGGGCATTGAAATTTAGTTTAAGACGGGCTTGTAGCTCAGTTGTCGGACCGAAGGTCCGCGAACTCACGGAGAGCGCTTAGCGCTCTAACCAACTGAGTGGGAGCTAGGAATATTGGGTGAGCCAACGTTCGGGCATTGAAATTTAGTTTAAGACGGGCTTGTAGCTCAGTTGGTTAGAGCGCACCCCTGATAAGGGTGAGGTCGGACGTTCGACTCGTCCCAGGCCCATTGTCTTTAGGGACTTTTTCGTTTCATTTCAAAGGCTTCGATTTAAAAAAATCCTTTTTCGGTAGTTGATTTCTTTTAGGAAAACTGGGTACTTATTTGATCATTCCTGGCAGCAGTTAATTCCACTGGTACCAATGGGTAACGGCTGTCTGAAGTGTTCTTTGAAAATTGAAGGGTAATAAAATATTTGCAAATAATATCGATGTCCAAATTCATTAAAAATGTAATCTCAAGAAAATTTGAATATTTAAAAAATATTCAAGTAAGCATAAAAACACCGAGTGAAAAACTCGGTATCGAAAATCGTTCAGCAGCTTAGAGATTAAAATATCGCAGAGCAGTCTGAGGTATTTTATGATCAAGCTATGAAGGGCATGCGAAGGATTCCCTGGCAGTAAGAAGCGACGAAAGACGTGGTTGGCTGCGAAAAGCTTCGGGGAGCCGCCAAACAGGCTTTGATCCGAAGATATCTGAATGAGGAAACTCTTTGGGAGTAATATCCCAAAATCTTGCACTGAATCCATAGGTGCTTGAGGCCGACGGGGAGAAGTGAAACATCTCAGTAGCCCCAGGAATAGAAATCAAACGAGACTCCCTTAGTAGCGGTGAGCGAACGGGGAATAGCCCAAACCCATCATGCTTGCATGATGGGGGTTGCGGGACTCACTACACGGAGTTACAAAATTTTTTGTTAGTCGAACAGCATGGAACGGCTGATCAAAGATGGTGAAAATCCAGTAGGCGAAAACAAAAAATCTCCTGTGAGTATCCCAAGTACAACGAAACACGTGGAATTTTGTTGGAATCCGGGAGGACCACCT
>CAZSZT010000037.1:0-1162 GCA_964611175.1 uncultured Bacteriovoracaceae bacterium | reverse complement strand
GGTTAGGTGAAGCGGATGGAAAGTCGCTCCACAGAAGGTGAAAGGCCTGTAACCGAAAACCAAAGCACGCCTAGGGAATTCCTGAGTAACGCGTCACACGTGAAACGTCGCGTGAAACCGCCCCGACCACGGGGTAAGGCTAAATACTAGTTGGCAACCGATAGTGAACCAGTACCGCGAGGGAAAGGTGAAAAGAACCGCGACGAGCGGAGTGAAATAGAACATGAAATCGCATGCTTACAAGCCGTATGAGAGCAATGACCGCAAGGTTAGGCTTGAGTACGTACCTTTTGCATAATGAGTCAGCGAGTTATCCAGTGTAGCAAGGTTAAGCCGTGAAGGTGGAGCCGTAGCGAAAGCGAGTCTGAATAGGGCGAAATAAGTTACATTGGATAGACCCGAAACCCGTCGATCTATCCATGTCCAGGATGAAGCGTAGGTAACACTACGTGGAGGTCCGAACCGACGTCAGTTGAAAATGCCGCGGATGAGGTGTGGATAGGGGTGAAAGGCTAATCAAGGCGGGTGATAGCTGGTTCTCCTCGAAACATATTGAGGTATGGCCTTGAATGTTTAGTAACGGAGGTAAAGCACTGAATAGGCTAGGGGTCTCACCAGACTACCAAACCTAATCAAACTCTGAATGCCGTTTACTTTAGTTCAGGAGACAGACTGTGGGGGATAAGCTTCATAGTCGAAAGGGGAAGAGCCCAGATTGCCGTCTAAGGTCCCTAAATATCTGCTAAGTGGTGAAGGAGGTGGGATCGCTACGACAACCAGGAAGTTGGCTTAGAAGCAGCCATCTTTTAAAGAAAGCGTAATAGCTCACTGGTCGAGCGAACCTGCGCCAAAAATGTAACGGGGCTTAAGCAGATTGCCGAAGACGCAAATGTAAAGATCCTGCGGGAACTTTACGTGGTAGAGGAGCGTTCTCTAGGAGATACAAGAAAGATCGCGAGAACTTTTAGCGGCCTAGAGAAGTGATTATGCTGACACGAGTAAACGATAAAGCGGGTGAAAAACCCGCTCGCCGAAAGTCTGAGGTTTCCTGGGTAAAGTTAATCTTCCCAGGGTTAGTCGGATCCTAAGCTGAGGCTGAAAGGCGTAGGTGATGGAAAGCAGGTTAATATTCCTGCACCGGCTTTTGTGTGTTGATCTAAGG
>CAZSZT010000036.1:0-9111 GCA_964611175.1 uncultured Bacteriovoracaceae bacterium | reverse complement strand
GCCTCATCGGTCGACGATTTCGTGTACTTCGCAGATGCATTGATGTCCGGAGGTGTGGCTGATTTAGCCGTAACGGAATAGAACTCTCCAAAATAGACGTTCAAAAGAACGACGAGAATAAAGAAGCCACAGGTTGAGAGTCGTAAATACATACATTTTTCCTATTTAAAACGACCCCGCCCTTTTACATTCCCGTATTCTCAATAGTGCAAGCCATATGCCAAAAATTGCAGCCATAAGTGCTCGAAATAATTAGGTTTTCATGGTCTGCAAAAATTGCGATGAGGCACTGATGTCGCGGTTAAAAGTTGGCTCACCCATGTCTCCGGAATGGACCTATACCAGATGGCGGAGGAGGGGAGATTCGAACTCCCGATACCCTTTCGGGTATGCCGGTTTTCAAGACCGGTGGTATCAACCACTCACCCACTCCTCCAAATATTTGAGCGCTGCCTTCGCAGCACACCTTTACGGTGCTACTGGTATCGGAGACTTTCTAGTCGCCATGTCCACACCAAGTAAATTATACCGTACTGTAAAATACATGCATGTATTTTACAGTACGGTATAATTTACTCTATCGCCCTTCAAGTGCTTACTTCCTCTTCACCAGCAAGAGTTCCTTGGCGGCCTTTTGAAGGGGGCTTGGGATATTCTTTTCCTTGCTTAGCTTCGTAAGATCACGAAGATTTAAAAACTTTAAGAATTGCATCGATTGCTGAAGAGGGGTTTTCGGATGAAGGCAAAGATTTATCTTGAGTGGATAAAGCTTCGTCCAAGCGGGGTTTGTCGCCATGACTCGCACGACATCGTCCGACAAACTTTTCAATGCCGAATAATGGACGACTTCGTTCTCCGTAATTTTTGGAGACTTGAGAACCGCAAGAGCCACAACTTTATTGGTATCTTTAATGAGTAAACTCCTCGCCTCTTTATTCCCCTTTACCGCAAGTTTCACACGCCCCCCCACATTGAGCTGTGCAATAAACTGAGTAAGATTTTTAAACTGCTCCTCTGAAAGTTTTGTTGGAAGCTCAGCAGCCTTTTCACCCGCTTCTTCATTCGTCAGCTGACGTGGAGTTTCGGCCACTGCTTCCGGCGGTGTTTCCTCTTCAATAGGCTTTTCACCTGGAATATTCACACCCGCCAGTCGCAGAAAATGTCGAAGACGATCCGTATTGCTTCTCAAATTCTGCGGATTGGACTCGAGGGCAGGAATAATTTCAGGCGCGTCGATAATTCGTTCTTGGTTATTCGTGATGATGACCGAAATTTTTTCCGAACATATTTTTGCAATTTCTACGAAAAAAGAATTCGAAGTGTGCGAATTTAAAAGAAGAGCTTGAAGAATATCTTCCTTATCGCGATGGCGAAGCCCAATCTCATCGAGAGCCCAGGTCGGAAGCTCTCCCTGAACGACTTGAATAAGCATCTTTTCGGGATATTCCGTTAACGATTTAATGGCCGAACTTGAAATTTCAGCATTCGAATCCTGAGCCAAATAACACCATGCCGGCAAAAGAAGGGCGGGGGGAACGGGAGCAAGACCCTTTGCAATTCCGATAAGCATTTTTGGCTTTTGAGGATCGAGAATTTTCTTGAGATCCAAGGGAAGATCTTCATAAAGGGGGATCACAAAAGCCCCTTCCGATAAAGAGCCTTAAAACCCTTCCACGCCAACTGAGGCTCATGATACACGCCCGAAATCCCCACCCTAGAAGTATAACCTCCCGTAAGAATTATTTTAAATTTCTTCCCCAATATCTTTTTTCCCATTTCTTTAGCTTCCAAAACATAGCCTCGCATCATATGAATTTGACCCGCGGCAAGGGACTCGGGTGTTGATTTTCCATACTTAAGTTGAATTTGATTTTTCTGGCACAACACAAAAGGAAGTTGGGCGGTGAATTGATGAAGAGACTTCGCCATGAGCTTTGGCCCGGGAGCGATCCAACCCCCATAATGCTTTCCGTCCTTCCCATAAAAATCAACGGTGGATGCGGTTCCAAAATCCATCACGATCCCGGGCCCCCCCTTCAATTCAAAGGCAGAAAAAATATTAAAAGCTCGATCCATCCCCAGTGTATTATAAGCCGGTCGAATGGTAAGATCTCGAAAACCGAGAGGGTGTATTCGACTCCCCCGCCTCTTCATTTCTTTGATCACCTTTTGAGCAAGCCGAGGGTGAACGCTTAAAATCCAAAGTTCTTCGACCTCGGGAAGATGTTTCACCTGAAAATCAGAATGCTCCCAGTGCCGAGGTTTTCTCGAAAGAGACCAAAAACTAATACGGGAATTGCCGATTTTGAGAAAGGCCTTATCACTCAAGAATAATTTCTCCCTGCTCCGTGACCGAAAAAACCTCGCCTTCTCTTGTCATCAAACAGCCTTCGTCATTCACACCCAATACATCCACATATTTTTTTTCATTGCCGACTTGAAGCCAAAGCCTCTCGCCCCTTTTCCACATTCTTTCTTCATAAGCGGAACGAAATTTGGAAAATCCCGATTTTTCAAATTCTTCAACCCGCCGCAGGATCTCTTCAACCAATGACTCCGCGGATATTTTAAAGCCAAGGCCGCGGTAATCGGTTTCTGTAAGATCAAAAAGATTTATCCCAATTCCAATGGCCACGTCCGCCAAATCGCCTTGGGAATGCGACTCGATTAATATTCCCCCGACCTTATGAAGCCCCATCATTAAATCGTTCGGCCACTTCAATTCTAATGAAATTTTAGAAATATTTTGACAGCATGCAAGGCCAACCACCAGGGATAATCCCATCATTCGATAGACCGGAAGTTGCATGCCAATGCTAAGAGCAAGGGAGCGACCGGCTTCCATTTCCCAAGATCGCGTAAGTCTTCCTCGTCCCTCCGTTTGAAAATCGGCCGACACATAAAAAGGAAAAACTTCGCCTCTTTCACGAATGGAAAAAATTTTGTCTTGAGTTGATTTACACTTTTCAAAATGAAAATGTTTCAAAGAACGCACTAGTGAGTACTCGTTAGTCGGTGAATCTCATCCTTAATAAGCCTTTCAGCCACTGCCGGAAGGTTTTTTTCGATCCACTCTTGCGCCAGAGCTTCAAACCAACTCTTCATTTGCTCGCTGGAAGCTGTCGAAGCCGATGGAGTCGCCAGCGTCGGAGACGTTTTCAGGCGATGGGTTCCGGTCACTTCATCCGTTTCAAACGCGATCTCACCGGCGGCCACGGCGGCGGCAATGGCCTCCAGTCGTTGACTTACCGGTATCGCCCCCCCGAGGGCCGGTCTTCGGTCAGAAATTACCGTGGATTCTTCGTCTTCCATCGCCGCAAATTTTTCGACCATGGCGCGGAGTGCCTTGGAATCAAAAGGCTTCGAAAGAATGTCGTCCGCCAGAGATTGGCAAAGTTTTTCTTCTTCGTCCGAGCTAAGTTTTCCCTTTAAAAGAATGATTTTCGTTGTCTTTAAATTTTTATCCGCCTTGATCGTCTCGGTTAATGAAAAACCGTCGACTTGCTTTAACTGGCAATTCAATAAAAAGACATGCGGCCTAAGAGTTCTAACCTTTGTAAGAGCGTCCTGACCATCGTCGGCCGTCACCACTTCATAGAGAGCCGCTGAAAACGTTGAGTGAACAAGGCGTTGAGTCGTTACCGAATCGTCCGCGACTAAGATTTTTATTCTTTTAGACTTCCTATTTTTTCGATCACCAGCGTCCATTTTTTGACGATATCGAAGGCTGGGGCATTGTGGCGACAAAAAATGTCCCAAAGATGTCGCAGTCAACGAAGAAAACAACGCTTTATTCGGCTTATAAACAGATTCTGGAATGGTACAAGGTTTGCATTATGAGTCTTTTATTGGACCCAAACGAGGGTTTTAAGGGGCCCCGCATCACAAAAGTTAGGTCGATGCGGTTTCCAAAGAAAGAAGGATTGTATTAACTATTTAGGGTATAAGGGGAAAGCAATTATGGAAACACTGAAATCAAAAGATAAGCGCGGAGGAATTAGAATCCCTCTTCTTTCAGAGAGAATTACTTATTCCGTGAATGGTACCGAAAAAACCGCGGATGTTTCCGATATTACGAATCAAGGTTTATTCATTAAAACTTCTGAAATTTTACGTCCGCAAACCATGCTTAACTTAAAACTCAATTTACCGGGTGATTTGGGATCTCTTCAGGTGTCCGCAAAAGTTGTTCGTGTGAATTGGGCGATTGCCAGGAAAAATGCCAAAGAAAAGACTCTCGGAATGGGCGTTCGATTTGACGACGTTTCAGCTAACATCAAAAAAATTCTAGACGCTTATGTTGTTTATTTAAGAAACAAACAAATCATCACGGTCTCCAAACGAATTATTGAAGAGTTTTTTGGATCCGACGGCTCCAACCTTAGGCGATAAAATTTCTCATTCTACGGTCACAGATTTTGCCAAGTTTCGAGGCTTATCCACATCACATCCTCGAAGAACGCTCATATGATAAGCAAAAAACTGCATTACAATAGCAGTTAAGAACGGCGAAAAATCCTCGCGGATCTTCGGAATTCCTATAAAGACATCTGATTTAGATTCGAGTTCATGATTGCCTTGCGTACCGATACTCATAACTCGCCCACCGCGAGCTTTGACTTCCTCAATATTGGACATCATCTTCGATGAGACGGAATCGTCCGGTGCTAAGCAAACCACGGGCCAATGTTCAGAAATGAGTGCAATCGGACCGTGCTTCATTTCTCCCGCCGGATAGGCCTGGGTATTGATATAAGCGATTTCCTTAAGCTTAAGAGCTCCTTCGAGCGCCATGGGATAGGATAGCCCTCGGCCTAAATAGAAATATTGCTCGAATTTCAAAAGCTCTTTGGCGACATCTCGTATTTTAGAATCCAGTTTCAAAACTTCCGTAATTTTTTCGGGAACCTCGGAAAGATCTTTGAGGGCTTTCTTGATCCACGACGGACTTTGAGTTTTTCGAACCTCCGCTAACCGAATCGCAAAGAGCGCCAAAACTCCTAGTTGGGCGATAAAACATTTGGTCGATGCCACCGCAACTTCCAAACCCGCATGAGTATAAATGGCGTTCTTGGCTTTTCGAGCCATCGAACTTTCCACCGTATTCGTAATCGCTAAAGGTGTGAGTTTAAGCCGAATCCCTTCTTGAAGGGCGGCCAATGTATCCGCCGTCTCTCCGGATTGCGACACGGCAACACAAAGTGAATTTTTTAAAGGAACCGGTTTTCGATATCGAAACTCGGACGCCAAATCGACGTCGGCATGAATCTTCGCAAATCTTTCGATCCAATACTTTCCGACAAGGCTCGCATGAAAAGCCGTTCCACAGGCAACGAGAGAAACAGAAGAAACCTTTTTCCAATCTGAAAGCTTCCATTTGACCGTGTCGAATTGAACTCCATCTAATTGAGGTTTAATTCTTCCAAGTAAGGTATCCATCAGCGCTCTTGGCTGCTCATAGATTTCCTTTTGCATGAAGTGATTAAAGCCTTCCATTTCGGCATCTTTTAAAGACCAATCGATATGTTTGGCCTGATGTTCCACGACTCGGCCATTAAAGCGCTTGATGACAAAGGATTTGGGTTCCACAAAAGCCATTTCTCCATCGCTGAGAAAAATAAAATCTTTCGTAAATTCCAAAAGGGCAGGAATATCCGACGCGATAAATTTTTCATCCAAACCCATTCCAAGAACCATGGGGCAGTGAAGCTTCGCGACGAATAATTTCGACGGTTCTTTCGCGCAGAGAGCGGCGATTGCAAATGCCCCGTGAAGCTGGCCCACCATTTTTTGACAGGCCTCTTCAAATGAAAGCTTTTGATCCAAATGAGACTGCAAAAGATGTGCGATAACCTCGGAGTCCGTTTCAGAACTAAATTGATGGCCCTTGCGAACCAAGCTTTCCTTTAGCGAAAAGTGGTTTTCAATAATCCCATTGTGAACAATGACAACATCTTTGTAATGGTGAGGATGGGCATTCTTCTCCGACGGCTTCCCATGCGTGGCCCAACGGGTGTGCCCAATGGAACTCGTTCCCTGAATGGGATCGGCCTCTAGGGAACGAATAAGATTTTCTAATTTGCCCTCACACCGCTTAATCTTAAGTCGAGGCAAATGCCCGTTTTGAATCTCCAGGGCGGCAAGACCCGCGGAGTCATAACCTCGGTATTCCAAGCGTTTCAGCCCTGACAAAACAATGGGGGAAGCTTGTTTTTCCCCCACATAACCAACAATTCCACACATAGGTTAAACCTTTCGATTTCGTCGATTTCTGAAGCGGGTCGCGCCGTCTTTGATCGTTTTTTGTTCCGATCTCTCGACGGCAAGAGCGGCGGCCGGAATATCTTTGGAAATTACCGATCCCGCACCAATAATCGATTGATCCCCGACATTCACGGGAGCGACCAGAGAAGTATTCGAACCCACAAAAACATTCTCACCAATTTTAGTTTCAGCCTTCGAAAAGCCATCGTAATTACAGGTGATCGTTCCAGCACCGATATTCGAATTCTTTCCAATTTGAGAATCCCCAAGATAGGTCAGATGCCCCGCTTTCACTCCCTCCCTTAGGTGGGATTTTTTTACTTCGACAAAGTTCCCTAAATGAACGTTCGCTTCCAAAACTGTCCCCGGTCGAAGTCGAGCAAACGGGCCGACGCTGCATTTCGATGCCATCCGAATACCCTTAATATGACAATGAGCTTCGATCTCGCAATGTTCCGCAATCACGGAGTCTTCAATGACCGAATAGGCTCCGACGGCCGTCCCCGTTCCTAATTTCGTCTGACCCTTAAGATGAACCCCAGGTTCCAAATGAACATCCGCCTCCAATTCCACATCCCGATCAATCCAAATACTTTCGGGAGAGATCATGGATACGCCCTCGTTCATCCACTGAGAATTGATACGATCTCGAAGAACCGTTCGAACAAAAGCCATTTCTTCCTGAGTATTCACCCCGAGCGCTTCTCGCGGATCTTCTAAAGGCTCCGTACGAACTAAAAAACCGTTCTGATAAAAATCTTTTACCAAATCCGTTAAATAAAATTCTCTTCCGGGATTTTCGGACATCAATTTCGAAATCCCCGTTCTAAGCGCCTCCAATTCCACGAGATAAAATCCCGCGTTGATTTCTTTAACTTCTCTCATCGTGGCATCCGCAGATTTGAATTCGACGATTTCTTGAATTTGTCCATGGCTATCCCGACGAATTCGGCCGTAGGCCGCGGGATCCTGAAGGGTGGTGGTCATGACCGTTAAGATCGCCGACGATTGCTCGTGACTTTCCATCATTCGTTCGATCGTCTTCTCATTCAGGAGAACAGAGTCCCCACCCATAACGAAAATATGGGTTTTCTTCCCATCAAAATGAGTCAGCCTCTCTAACCCAGCGCGGACGGCATCCGCCGTACCTCTTGGCTCGTCCTGATACGCAATAAGCAAATTCGATTCTTCGCCCGCCCACTTCCTCAATTCTGTTTCAATAACCTCCCTCTGGTGACCGAGGACAAAAACCTGGGTATGGCTGACTTTCTTGGCGAGATCGTAAGCCCATTGAATCAACGATTTACCGAGCGCAGGATGCAAAAGCTTCGATCGTTTCGACTTCATTCTCGTGCTCGCCCCTGCTGCGAGTACCATGACCACCCGTTCTTTATTCATGAAATCATAGCCTAGCCGAACAGGCCATCTTTAGTCAGAGATTTTTTCCCCAACCACCGCATTCCACTTTTTGACAGTAATTTTCAGGTATGTATCTTCCTGGGTCCAGGTTCCCGAAACCCTAATTTTTCGAAAGGACGACAACGCAGACTTTTTAGGGTCCAGATTAAGTAAATCGGCATAGAGCCCGCTTTGTTTTTGGCCGTTAATCGCCACAACGTCAAATTGAGGACACGGATCCTTAATGCAATATTTAGGTTGATAAAGAAGATCCACAGTTCCCTCAACGACAGTCAAGGAAATGATCCCGAAAAAAAGCACTCCTAACATTCTTCACCTCTTCGAGGCCTAGTTTGAACAATCGACAGTCAAGGGGTCAATGAGTAGATAAAAGAGTGCGGGCCAAGCAATAAACATCGATAAAGTCGCACAAAGGCCTTAAAAGTTTTGAATGTACCTCGAGACTCGCGCCCGTTGTCATCACATCATCGACAAGTAAAATCCGATTCCATTGCCTTTGACGAGGAATTTTTGGCGAAAGGGAGACACACAACTTTAAGTATTTCTTTCGATCTTTCTGGGACAACTCACGTTGCGAAACCAGAAAAGATCTTCTCTCAAAGACCGGCGGTGAAACAGGGATGCCAAGTTTTCGAGATAAAATTTTTGATAACAAATCCGCCGGGCTATAAAGACGATCTCTCTCTAATCGAGGGTCTGAGCTTACTGCAATAATTTGATCCCATTGGCTTGTCTGTAAAAGCGAAGACGGAATATATTTCGCCTGAAATTCTTTGATTCGTTCGGGTCGATAATGATCTTTGATATCTTGAATCCACGTTTTACATCCGTCCAAATATTTAAAAGACACCCAGAGATTCTTCCAAGGCTTTGATTTTTTTTGACACGGCACGCATTCCGTTAAGCTCGAATGAATCGGAAATCGCCCACACCGAACACAGGCATTTTCAAAACGAAGAAAACGAAAACATTTTTCACAAAATAAATCCCAGGAAGCTTGCCCACAATTCTCACAGCGAGGAAGGAATTCTTTGAGAGCAGATCTCACGTAGTGGCTTCATAAGACTTTTGGGTCGTCAGGTCAAATGATCGTTCTCTTCCGATTCGCCTTTTTCTTTAATGGATTTTTTTGAAGTCTTCATTTTTTGCTGATAAAAATCTCTTAACGCTTTCTGGGCTTTTTCATGGCTGGCCACAAGCTCTTCCATTTTTGCTTTTTGTTTTTCTTTCGCAGCCTCCAGATCTTTAATTCGCATTTCGCGATCTAGAAGCTTGGCTTCGACTTCAGAGAGCTTAAACTTAAGGCGTTCCGTCTCTGTCTGAAGTTTCGTCTTTTGATCTTCCAAAAGAGCCTTGAGTTTTGGTTTATAAAAATTGCGCTGGGCCTCGAGCGCCTTTCCAAGTTCTTCCGTGGAACGTGAAGAATTT
>CAZSZT010000035.1:4739-9168 GCA_964611175.1 uncultured Bacteriovoracaceae bacterium | reverse complement strand
CAAGTCAAAATGCCGTGTAGGACGTGTCCAAACTCATGCCAAAGGGTTTCCACTTCAGCATGCGGCAGAAGAGCCGCTCCTTGTTTCGGAAAATTGCAAACCATGCATTTGACAGGGCGTTGGTAAATGCCTTCCGGTAAGTATTTTCCGTCAATGAGGCCAAAGACGGCCGCATGACCGTACTTTCCAGGTCGCGGAAACAGATCCATATAAAAGGCCCCTAACGCTTCACCAGCTTGATCAAAAACATAATAAAGACGAACGTCGTCGTCCCAACGATAGAAGCTTCCGGGTTCTGCTTGTCGAATATGAATGCTAAAGAGCTTTCCAATAACGTCAAACATTCCTTGGAGGACTTTCTCTAAAGGAAAAAAATCCTTCAAAGCCATCGTATCCACTTGAAACGTCTTTTTCTTATAAAGGGCGGAATAATAGGAAACATCCCAAATATGAAAATCATCTCTCCCCGTTTCGTCTTTTTTAAGTCGAACGAGAATCGGAAGCTCCGACTTAATTTTCTTTTTTAATTTGGTTTCGATTTCGTCTAAAAATTGAAGAACTTTCTCAGGTGTTTTCGCCATCCGCTCTTCAATGACGTAATGATTCCAGGATTCGTAGCCAAGGAGATGAGCAATTTCGGTTCTCAAATGAATCATTTCATTAAGGATCGTGACGTTCTTATCTCGAGCGGAATTAAATTTTTTCGTAATCAATTCCTTTCGGATCGATTCATTTTTACAAAACTCCATCGTCGGCAAATAATCCGGGTATTGCAGACTGATAATATAGTAACCATCAGGAGTTTTTTTAAGGCCTTTTAGAAACTCTTCATCGAGACCTTCTAACTGCTCACGAGTGGCATGAACTTCGTCATGGTAATCGTTAATATTCGTTGAGAATTGGGTTTCAAGAACCGACAGTTTTTTTTGTAGCTCTTTAAGTTTGGCTTGGCTCGTTTCGGGAAGGTCGAGGCCAAGGCGCCGATAGTCGCGCAAGATTTCGTCGAGAAGCTTTTGATCTTCCCCTTCTAATTTTTCATTTTTAGCGGCGTAAGCTTTGACCGCCTCATAAACTCCACGGTGGTAAGCTTTTTCGATTGCCCACTCTTGAAACTGAATCGTTACTTCTTCGGCCGCCTTACGAAGTTCCGCATCCGGAGAGACGTTTTGAAGCAAATGAATGCGATTCATGGCCCTATTTTCAGCGTAATGGAGATCATCGAGGGCACCGAGCGTACTGGCAAAGCTAATGTGTTGCGGGTCTTGATTTGCGATCATTTCCGTTATTTTTTTGCTGACGTCGATGATTTTTTTTCCCGACGCTCGAATTTCCTCGGGAGTTGTTTCAAACGGTGGAAGCCCTAATTGAGTTTTAACGTCTGATGGAATGGGTCCTGGTATTGTATTTTGAGGCATAGCATCCCATTTTAGGGATGCCGAAACCGCAAAGCAATGGTCGTTGCCTAATTATTGAGTCGTTAACGCCGAAAGCTCGTCTAAAAAGGCGTTTGGGCTCCAAGAACGACCTAAGAATGCCTCGATGGATTCTTCAATAGGGCGAGATCCACCTACCGCATAAATTTCATTTCGAAGTTTCATTCCAATCTCGTGATCCATGAGCCCTTGAGGCGACGAACGAAAGGCTGTTAAAAGATCAGCCGTGATAGTGTCCGACCATGCATAAGCATAGTAAGACGCATCGTATCCGTTCATATGTCCCCAGTAAGCAGCCATATGGGTGTCCGCTGGAGGAGCTAAAAAAACTTTTTCAAAAGTTTCAGAGAAAATCTTCGCAGAATCCTTTGTTTCGCCGGCTGAATGAAATTCAAGATCCGAAAGGGCAAGAGCGATCTGTCTTTTATAAACAGTGCCCTTTGTTGCTTCCTTAGCCTCTTTCATCCTTTTCAAAAGATCAGCATCAATCTTTCGTGACGGATCTCGGCTATCTGTCGCAAATCGATCTAAAACCGATTTTTCCCAAACCCAAGCTTCTAACATCTGAGAGGGGGCTTCGACAAAATCCTGTTCGACGGACGTTCCGGAAAAACGAGAATATTTAGCCGTTGTAAGAAGGGTATGCATGGCATGCCCGAATTCGTGAAAAAGGGTTTCTAAATCAGAGTGGCTCAGCAACGAGGGCGAATTTTGTGAAGGAGTTGGAAAATTACAGACGAGTGCTGCAACGGGATGTCGATAAGTTCCGTTTGGGAGAAGCTTTCCATCGATGATCCCAAATTGAGCAAAATGGTTATATTTATTTTCTCGAGGATAAAGATCCATATAAAGGTAGCCCAAAGTCCTGCTCGATGCCTTGTCCGTAACTTTGAAAAGTTTTAGATCTTCTGTCCATTTATAGGGAATCTCTGAAATTTCGGAAATCGTGATGTCGAAGAGACTGTTGTAAACATCAAACATCCCCTGAAGGCTTCTTTCCATTGGGAAAAAGTAACGAAGTTCAGAAGAGTCGACAGAGTAATCCTGTTTCATCAGTTTATTGGCGTAGTATCTCCAATCCCAAATATAGATCTCCGTTTCTTCGTTGGGTTTGTTTTGATCGGAAGCTTTTAATTCGCGAAAGCGTTTTAGTTCAGCACTGAATCTTGGATCCAGTCTCGTGCTAATCTCATTTAAAATATTTTTAGCGGCGTCAACCGTTTTGGCCATATGGGGTTCGATTCGATAGTCGGCCCACGACGGATAACCTAGAGTTTTTGCGATCTTATCTCGAGTCGCGATCATCTTATTGAGACGTCCGTTATTTTTGTCCATGGCTAAGCGGTATCGAGCTATCTTCAGCTTTTTTCGAACTTCTTCGTTATCCGCATTTTCCATGACCATCATAAAATGCCCGGTGATATGAGCTTTCACGAGATAATTTCCATTTTCTTGTTTAATGGATTCTAAGAAATCGTCCGGAACGCCCTGAAGTTCTTCTTTTGAAAATGACAAAGTTTCTTGTGCTAATCGAAGTTCTTGATCAAATTCCGTTCCAAGTTGATTTAATTCCAGTTGTAAGTTTTCGACTTTTCTTTGTGTTTCTTCGGGCAAGTTCATCCCAGCACGCTTAAAATCCAAAAGGATTTCCTGAAAAAGTTTCACATCTTCACCGGTAAGCGTTGTATTGGTTGCTTCAAAAGCTTTGACGGCCTGGTAAAGATCTTCTCGGAAGTCCAATGACGTGAGCCAATTTTGTAACGTTACCATGGACGCCTCTGCCGCTTCCATCATGGCAGGGTCCGGATGGACATTCGCGATTAATTCCATCTGATTAAGTCGGTTGGTTACGGGGTAAAGAATATTGTCGAACTCGGCGATCGTATTATAAAACGTCGGGTGTTTGCTCGAAACTTTAATCATATTATTAATGTTGATCTTAGCATTCGTAAGAATGACCGAGGTTCGTGCGTCTAAATCCGAAGGGGTCGTTTCAAAACTTGGTAAAACGACATCAAGTGGAAGGTCAGTCGTGGCGGCAGCCTTTTTTGGAGGAGTGGCCGCATCATCAGAGCACGATTGGAGCCCAAATCCGAGCATTAAAATGAGGCCGAAAGAGAATATTTTAAAGAGTAAAGACTGCTTCATGGGGAACCTCGATCCTTTCCGTTAGGTATTTCCTAAAGTTGAATTTCGCCCAGGTTTAGCAATATTTCTCTAAAAGTCAAAACAGAACCGTAAACCGCTTATTTTCTTTGGGTTTTTTAAGTTCTCCGGAGACTTTTTCAAAAAACCTTCGTAATTTTAATGAATGGTGACGGAGTCAAAACAAGGTTCTCGGGTGACGGAGTCAAAACAGATGGATCCGTTTGAAAATCTTCAGGAAATGCGGGCCAAGACGCGCGAAGGGGGTGGCCCAGAACGGGTTAAAAGGCAGCATGAGGCGAAGAAGAAAACAGCTCGGGAGCGGATCGAATTCCTTTTGGACCCGGGGACCTTTTCGGAGACTGGGGCATTTGTCACCCATGACTGTTCGGACTTCGGAATGGAGAACAAGAAGATTTTGGGTGACGGAGTCATTACGGGTACGGGGCGGATCGACGGCCGGCTTGTTCATGTTTTTGCGCAGGATTTTACTGTCTTTGGAGGTTCCTTAAGCCATGCCTTTGCGCAAAAGATTTGCCGCTTAATGGATCAAGCGATGAAGCTTGGATCACCCGTGATTGGGCTTAACGACTCTGGAGGAGCTCGGATTCAGGAGGGTGTGAGAAGTCTCGGGGGTTATGCGGATATCTTTTTAAGAAATACTCTAGCTTCGGGGGTGGTTCCCCAAATTTCTGCCATCCTTGGCCCGTGTGCTGGAGGTGCCGTTTATAGCCCAGCGATTACGGATTTCATTTTTATGGCGGAGAAGACTTCTTATATGTTTATCACGGGACCTGACGTGATTCGCACCGTCACTCACGAGAAGGTGACGATGGAAGAACTCGGAGGCG
>CAZSZT010000035.1:0-4729 GCA_964611175.1 uncultured Bacteriovoracaceae bacterium | reverse complement strand
CCGGTGTTGCCCATCGAAAGTTTCCAGATGAACTTGCGCTCCTTCAGGGGATTCGAGCATTGCTTCGGTATCTTCCGAGTCATAATCGCGAGAAGCCGCCCACCACGATGGCGAAAGATCCTGAGTTTCGTTTAACGGACGAATGTATTCCTCTCCAATCGAACAAACCTTACGATATGCATGCAGTGATCAAAGGACTTATCGATGCAGACAGTTTTTTTGAAATTCAACCCGACTTTGCCCGAAATATGATTTGTGGGTTTGGCCGGGTAACGGGGGAGGTCGTGGGTATTGTTGCGAATCAACCCCTTTATCTCGCCGGTTGTTTAGATATCGATGCGTCCGTCAAAGCAGCTCGTTTCGTTCGGTTTTGCGATTGTTTTAATATTCCTCTTTTAAGTCTGGTCGATGTCCCGGGTTTTTTACCAGGAACGGCTCAAGAATTTGATGGAATTATTTTGCACGGCGCAAAACTTCTTTATGCGTACGCCGAAGCAACGGTCCCGAAGATAACGATCATTACGCGAAAGGCTTATGGAGGGGCTTATGATGTCATGAGTTCCAAACATATTCGGGGCGATATTAACTGGGCGTTTCCAACGGCGGAGATTGCCGTCATGGGGCCCGAGGGAGCCGTGACCATTCTTTATAAATCGGAAATTGGTGCCGATAAGGACAAAGCTGCAGAAAAAGCAACGGAATATCGAAAACGTTTTGCCAATCCTTATCAAGCCGCGGGCTGCGGTTATGTGGACGATGTCCTTTTGCCCTCTGAAGCCCGGTTGAAATTGGAAAAGGCTCTCCTTCAACTTCAGAATAAACGAGATCCTAACCCATGGAGGAAACACGGAAATATTCCGCTTTAAAATCCACTCATGGCCGTACAAATGGAAGACAAAATTCAAATTTTAGAAGAGGTTCATTCTTTGCTCCGAGAAACGGAATATCGAGATGAAGCTTTTGAATGTCGTTGGTTACCCGGGGACGCAAGTAATCGTTTTTATGGTCGTCTTCAGTTTCAGTTCACGAATCATTCGCTGATTCTGATGGTGATCAACGCTCCCGAGGCTTTTAAGTCAGAAGAGGTTACGGGAGCTTCTGAATCTAAAATCACGGAACTTCCGTTTGTGACGATCGCTCGGGGATTTCAAAAAGAAGGAATTCGAACGCCGAATATTGTAGCCGTCGATGAAGATTCTCGATTTTTGATTTGCGAAGATTTCGGCGATGAACTCCTCTATCTGAGAAGACAAAAGGAGTCCGCCCTTTCTTGGTATGAATACGCTCTTGAAGAGCTCTCTCGAATCCAAAAAACTCGTCCCTTTGAACCCATCAAAGGTCGGCGGTTTACGCCGGAACTCCTTTCATGGGAATTCGATCACTTTTTAGAATACGCCCTTTTAAAAAGGAATAAAAAAATTTCAGATTCAGATGTTCACTTATTAAAAAGATTCTTTAACGAAAGTGTTTCGAAATTGACGAAATCCGAATTCACGGTCGTTCATCGAGATTACCATTCCAAGAACTTAATGATTTTAGAGCCTGAGTATCGAGTCGGTGTGATCGATTTTCAAGATGCTTTAATGGGGCCTCCGACGTATGATCTTGTTTCTCTCCTTCGAGATTCCTATGTTCGTCTTTCAAAAGAGGAGGAAGAACGTCTTCTTAAGCATTTTGAAGGGGTTTCCAATACAAAAGTGGATCGCGATGCGTACGGATTGATGAGTCTTCAACGAAATCTCAAAGCGGCTGGGCGTTTTTATTATATTTCGATGGTTAAGGGTAAAGACACTCATTTACCGTTCGTGAAACCAACTCTTCTTCGCGCTTTTCAAACTTTAAAAGAACTCGGAGAACTTCAGGTTCTTTCGCTTTTAGAGGGGTTGCTTCAAAATGAAATTGCCTGAAGTGGCTTTTATTCTTGCGGCGGGTCGGGGAGAAAGGCTTCGCCCCCTAACCGACACCGTGCCTAAACCCCTTCTTCCTGTGGCGGGAAAACCTCTTTTGGATCATATTTTCGAAAATCTTTGCAGTCTTTCATTAAAACGAGTTGTTTTAAATGCATGGCATTTGAAAGATCAAATCATTAATTATGTGCATTCTCGACAAAAAAAATTCCCTTTTGAATTCGTGGTTTCGGAAGAGGATGAACTGTTGGGAACCGGTGGGGGATTAAAGAAAGCTTATTCGTTTATTCAAAGTTCTCCTTTTTTAATGCTGAACGGCGATTGTTTATGGTCCGGAGATTTAAAAGCTTTTGTGGAGACTTCTCCTTTCACTCAGGATGACGCCGTTTGGTGGCTTGCCCCTAGGCAAGAGGATCAAACAAAAATTTATACAAATAAAACGGAGATCGTGGGTATCGGAAATCTTTGGGGACATACATCTTCAACGGCGTCTTGCTTTTCCGGAATTCAACTGATGAAAAATGTCGATCGAGCCAAGCTCCCTGAAAAAGGTTGTATCATTCGAGATTATTGGATCCCTCGTCTTCAGGAGGGGGGGCATATAAAAGGTATTTCAGAGGGGCTAACGTCTTGGACCGATATCGGGAACCTAAAACGTTATCAAAGCCTAGATACTTAATCGAAATCGGTATTAATATGGAGTCGATATGAGCAAAATGTCAAAAAAAGAACTTAAGAGACCGGATCAAATTTGGGAGGCGTCCCGAACGGCTCTTCATTGGATGACGAATCAGTGGGTTGGAATCGCGGCCTTTCTAATCGTTGTTTTTATCGCGATTGTGGGGACGATTTATACAAATCAAGTTAGAAAGGCCAAGGAAGGAAGCGCTCAATCGCATTATGCGAAAATTGAAGCCCTTTTTGATCAATGGAAATTGCAACCCAAGCCCGAACAAGAAAAGGATCGTTTGAAGACGGAAGAAGAGATGAAGGCGGAGTTAAGTGTTTTGGAAAAGGAGTTTCCAAGATCACGAGCGAATCAATTAGCTCATGCGATACGGGCCGATCTCGAGGCGTCACAAGAAAAATGGCCGGAAGCCATTCGTTATTATGAACAATTTTTGAATGTTCTACCGAAAGCGGATCGGCCCGTGGGGCTCTATCCATTGGGAATAGCCTCTGAACAAGTAGGCGATTGGACCAAGGCGATTAAAACATACGACGAAATTATTAAATCCAAATCAAAGACCTATGCATCACTCGCTTTGTTAGGGAAGGCCCGATCGTACAAAGCCATGGGAAAAAATAGTGACGCAAAAAAAACTTACGAAGAGTTTTTGGAAGCCTATCCCACATCGACGGAAATTTCGACGGTTCGTGGATTGCTCACAGCTCTTTCCGAACCCGCTCCTCGTTGAAAATGCGCTGGAGTCGTGCTCATATACCAAGTCTGAGGGATGCTCCTCAAGAAGCGGAAGTGATTAGTCATCAACTCATGATGAGGGCCGGGATGATTCGGCGTTTGGCGGCCGGAATTTATTCTTATCTTCCACTCGGCTGGAAAGTTCTCCATAAAGTCGAAGCGATTATTCGAGAGGAAATGAACCGAGCGGGTGCTCAAGAAGTCCTTCTGCCGTTTGTGCAGCCTCGCGAACTTTGGGAAGAATCCGGGCGCTGGAGTCTCTACGGAAAGGAAATGGGGCGTTTCACCGATCGTCATGAACGGGAATTTTGTCTTCAGCCGACATCGGAAGAAGCGATCACGGATCTCGTACGAAGAGATGTTCGAAGCTATCGCCAGCTTCCGCTTAATCTTTATCAGATTCAGACCAAATTTAGAGATGAAATTCGACCACGATTCGGCGTGATGCGAAGTCGAGAGTTCATCATGAAGGATGCTTACTCCTTTGATCGAGATGAAAAGGGCGCCGTGGAAAGTTATGAAAATATGCGAAAGGCCTACCGCCGCATTTTTGATCGGATGGGATTCGACTATCGAGCTGTCGATGCCGATACAGGTACCATTGGAGGAACTCGATCCGAAGAGTTTTCCGTTCTGGCAGAGTCAGGAGAAGATGAATTGGTCGCTTGCACGACTTGTGATTATGGAGCGAACCAAGAAAAGGCGGCCAGTGCTCTTAAGCCTCCCGAAGCGAAGTCCGTTGGAACGAAAGAAAAATTTCCAACACCGGGTCTTAAGACGATCCAGGAGTTGGCTGACTCTCTCAAAGTTCAAACGTCTGAGCTCGTAAAAACAATGATTGCGACGGATCAGAACGGCCAGTGTATTGTTGTTCTTTTGAGAGGCGATCATGAGCTTCATGAGCTTAAACTTCAAAGCCTTTTATCCAAAGAAAGAGGGTTAACGGGTGTTCGTCTCGCTTCGGACGCCGAACTGAAAGAATGGAATCTTCCTAAAGGAAGTCTAGGACCGTCGGATTTTCCGAGAAAAGCCGTGATTGTTGCTGATCAGACGATTTCTTTGGACGCGCCCTATGTGGTTGGTGCCAATGTGGAAGGCTTCCATTATCGGAATATGATTTTAAAACGGGATGCGTCGGTTGATGTTCAAGGAACTCTTCGTCTTGTAAAGGCTGGAGAACCTTGTATTCGCTGCGGAAGACCGTTGAAAGTTCTTCGAGGTATTGAAGTCGGGCATGTTTTTTATTTGGGAACAAAATATTCAAAAGCAATGAACGTTCGTATTTTAGATGAATCGGCCAAAGAAGTAGTTGTTGAAATGGGTTGCTATGGAATTGGAGTGGGTCGAACGGTGGCGGCATGTATTGAACAAAATCATGATAAGGACGGTATCATTTGGC
>CAZSZT010000034.1:0-9185 GCA_964611175.1 uncultured Bacteriovoracaceae bacterium | reverse complement strand
GTCGTGGGTCCTTCTGTTTTATTAATAATAGAGGCCGCTAGAAGGGCTACATCAAAGGCCTCTGCGGCTAAACGCGAAGGATCTCGTTTTGCCAGAGCTCTATATTTCTCTATAAAAAATCGGGTCGCGAAATCCTTCGATGTGGGGAGAAAACCATCCGTAAAAATAACCCCTTCGGCCGACTCACCCCCACGCTCCATAAGTTTTGGAGAGTTGAAGCCTGAAAGTCCGACCACTTGAATCCCATAAATTCTTAAATAAGGAAGAGTGGGCAGTAATAAACCAACCGTGTCGGCAAAGTCAGGAACAAAAAGAATTTCAAAATCCAAAATGGGTTTCAAATCCGAGAGCTTTTTCACGCAATGCTCTGGCATCACCCCTGGCTCTTCCTCAACCTCAACATTTTTGAGCTTTGGTTTATCCGGAACTTTCGGGCAGAGTTCATCCTTTCGAAGTTTCGGAGAATCAAGTCTCGCCATCCGTCTTAAGGGATCTTTAAAATCCGTAGCCGCATTCGGATAAACCTGCATTTGAGTAATCTGCAAATCATGATTTTCAAAAGCAACTTCAGCTCGATCCATAACATCCCATCCATAAGAAGAATCCGGCATTAAAACCCCGATATTTTTTGCCTGCATTTTCTCGGATAAAAAGGCGGCCAAAGTTTCCACTTGGTCCTCCAAACTCAAGGTTGATTGAAAACTATAACGACCGTATTTTTCTAAGCCTTCCTTCGGCGCCAACGAAATGACGTGAATACTTACGGCTTCGGCGCGATCATAAACCATCTACGTATCTCTCGCCTTCAACGGACCGACGATGACGGTTACTTTTTCTTGAAGAGCGAGTTTTTGCCAAGCGGCAATTAACGATTCTTTGGTTGATCCCGAATCTTCGATAATGAATTCAATCCCATCGGCATACGCCATATAACTCACCAGTTGTACGGCACTCATTACTTCTTCACCAAAAGCTCGCAGGTCTCCAGATAGCGGAATTAAAACCCCCACTTTTCGAGACTCGGTCATGGCTTTTTCGCGAGTGAGTTGAAGAAGCTCTTGAGCTCGCGCATAAAAATCCGAGATTCCATCATCTTCAATTTGGCTCAAATAACCAAGAGACGTTTCCAAGGATTGGTCTCGAAGGCTTCCTTGATAAAGATTAAACAAAGCAATATTAAGCCCTAATCGAGATCGCGTACTCGATCGAAGTTTTTCAAAGCCCGAAAGACTCATGGGCGGGTTCTTCACAAAAGAATCGAGGTCCTCCCAGTATTCTCGCCCCATCTCAGGAGTCAGTCGTCCCTTATCTTGAAGGACTCTAATCCACTGATCGAGCCACAGATAACGCTGAACTTGTTCTTCTTCCCTCGTCGCGGGATGTTGCCGAACGTAGGCTAAACCCTGAATCAAAGCATCAAAAGAAATTTGTGAATGATCGACAGAAGGAGATTCCGGAACTTGAGCCCGTGGAGCTTCCTCTTCTCGATGAGTCGCACAAGAACAAAAGAATAAAAGAAAAAGAATTGAAAATAGACTACTCGGAGCCTTCGGAAGCAGTTTCCGCAAATCGTCCGTATATATGTTCTGCCATCCCATGAGCGGCTTCATTCAACTCCGTCTTAGCAGAGCATACGGCCTCAAGATCTGTCCCCTCAAGAGCCTTTTTCGCTTGGGTTAAAGCTTGAACCGATCGTTCTGCCAATTCCGAGGGTAACTCGTCCTTAAACTCATGGATAGATTTTTCTGCGGTAAAAATCAGGCTCTCTAGTTCGATCTTAGCCTCTGCCAAAGCTCTTTGCTTGGCGTCTTCTTCGGCGTGTGCTTCGGCATCTTCAATGATTTTTTTAAGTTCACTCTCCGATAATCCGCTTGAAACGGTGATCTTAATTGTTTGCTCTTTATTGGTTCCAAGGTCCTTGGCTTTAACATCCACAATCCCGTTGGAATCAATCGAAAAGGTCACTTCAATTTGGGGAACGCCTCGGGGGGCGGGAGGAATATCGGTTAAATCAAACTTAGCAAGTGTCTTATTATGAACAACAAGTTCCCGCTCCCCTTGTAAAACATGAACACTCACAAACGATTGATTATCCGTGGCCGTCGTAAAGACTTTCGACTTCATGGTGGGAATGGCTGTATTCTTTTCAATTATTTTTGTAAAAATCCCGCCCGAAGTTTCAACCCCCAGAGAAAGTGGTGTGACATCCAAAAGAACGACATTCGAAACTTCCCCGGTAATCACTCCCCCCTGAACCGACGCACCAATGGCGACGACTTCATCCGGATTAATATCGTGATTTCCTTCTTTTCCGAATATTTCTTTTACCTTTTCCTGAACGGCTGGCATTCGAGTCATTCCACCAACCAACAAAACCTTATGAAGATCGGAAGGCTGAAGCTTTGCGTCTTCCATCGCGGTTTTACATGGCTCGACAAGACGATCGATTAAATCCTTGCAGAGGCTTAAGAGAGTTTTTCGATCGAGTTTTTTCTTGAGATGCTTGGGAGTGCCTCCGACGGCGGTGATAAAAGGCAATTCAATATCGGTTTCCTCAGAAGAAGAAAGTTCGTGTTTCGCTTTTTCAGCGGCTTCCTTGATACGCTGAAGAGCCAGCGGGTCTTGTCCAAGATCGATATTTTCTTCGCTTTTAAAATTCTCGATTAAATGACTCATGATCTTATGATCAAAATCTTCCCCGCCTAAAAAAGTGTCGCCGTTTGTCGATTTCACTTGGTACACGCCATCACTGAGTTCAAGAATGGAAATATCGAAGGTTCCCCCGCCCAAATCAAAGACTGCTATTCTCTCCGCCCCCTCTTTATCCATTCCGTAGGCGAGAGCGGCAGCCGTCGGTTCGTTAATAATTCGAAGAACATTTAAGCCAGCAATTTTTCCGGCGTCTTTCGTCGCCTGACGCTGGGCATCATTAAAGTACGCTGGAACCGTAATGACGGCGTCTTGAACGGATTGGCCTAAATATTCCTCCGCAATTTCCTTCATTTTTTGAAGAACGATTCCAGAAATTTCGCTTGGGCTATATTTTTTATCGTCAATCTCCACCCAAGCGTCGTTGTTGGTGGCGGAGGTTATTTTATAGGGTAAAACTTCTTTTGACTTTGTAACCATCTCGTCATCGGTTTTTCGCCCAATGAGACGTTTAACCGCATAAACGGTGCGGGACGAATTCGTCACCGCCTGGCGTTTAGCGATTTGACCGACAAGACGTTCTCCCGCTTTAGTCATCGCCACAATCGAGGGGGTTGTCCGAGCCCCTTCGGAATTCGGAATGACAACGGGCTTTCCATTCTCTAATACACATACACAGGAATTCGTTGTGCCAAGGTCGATACCAATTACTCGAGCCATGCGTTCCTTCTCCCTTTATTCGTCCTTAGCATCGTTTGTTGCGTCCTTATTACCAATATAAACAGGCCCGGAATCATCTTTATTTCTACAGACCATGACGGAAGCCGGCCTTAAGAGACGATCAGGCCATCGATATCCCCGTTTAAGCTCCCCAAGAACCATTCCACTGCTCTTTTGCGAATCTTCCACTTGAGAAACCGCTTCATGCATTTCAGGATTAAAGAGTTCTCCCACCGTGGAGATTCGTTCCAGTCCTTCTGTTCTTAGAAAGGATTCGGCTTGCGAAAAAATCATTCGAAGGCCAGATGCAAGCGGACCACTGTCATCACCTGCTTGTTGTAGGGCGCGCTCCAAATTATCAAAGATTTCAAGAAATTGGCGCAAAACTTTTTCGCGCCCGACACGCTCCGATTCCACGCGTTCTTTCAATGCACGCTTTCTAAAATTCTCAAAGTCGGCGGCGAGTCTTAAATAGGTTTCTTTGTCGACGAATTGCTGAAGGTCAATTTTTGCAATGGACTCTTTCGTATCTTTACTAATACCCGAGGTACGATTTTTTCGATGAGATGAATGCTCCACGACTTCATCGCTCTCACCCGCCGCTTCACGAGTTTCGATCGAGCGAACAGCCTCCTCGATAAGTTTTTCGGCGCGTGACCGCACCGGATCCTTTTTGTTTTTAGAGCTCATGCCCCTTCAAAGTCCCCTCGCGATTAAAGAGCTTAAACTTCATTTTATCCCGGTTTTGGTGATGCTGCATCGTCTCAGAATAACTAAATGAGCTGCGCTGCAATGGATTCCATATAAATCCAGGCCTTTTCGTTTAGAACCAGGTTTTGCCCTGAAATTTTCGCCAAGCCTTCATTCTCAAGACGCTTCGCCGCAGGCACCGAAACATCGGAAAGAGGAATCGGAGTTCTGGTGCGTAGCCGTAAATATAGAGATTCTAATCTTTGCTGCTCCGCATCGAGCTCCTCGAAAAAGCCGATCCCCGTTCGGTCTGTCGACCACGAACGAAGATCTCGAATATTTTCGTAACGAATTCGTCTCTGATGAGGGAGTTTCAGATAACCATGGCCACCGGGGCCTAAAGCCAAGTAGTCGGATTTTACATTCCAATAATTCGCATTATGTTGTGAGGCAAATCCAGGCCTGCAAAAATTAGAAACCTCGTAATGCTCGTAGCCATGCCGAGACATCCAATCACATGCCGTTTCATAAAAAACTTTTGCCTCTTCATCGGAAGCGATTTTTTTTGAAATGGAATCTTTCTTTTTGAGACGAGAATCGGGTGACAAGGTCAATACATAAATGGAGACGTGCGGCGGATCGAAATCGCTCATCTGTCCTAAATCTTGCTTCAGAGTCTCGATCGTTTGATCTGGAATGCCAATCATTAAATCCATGCTGAAGGTTTCAAATTCGTCCTTCATCCACCTTAAGGCTCGATTGATGTGTTCATGCGTTACCAGCCGCTCAAGGCGCCGAAGTTGTTGGGGTTGAAAAGTTTGAACGCCAAGACTCGGCCGATTCACTCCGAGAGTTTTCATTTCCTGAAGAAAATCCTTGGTTACGTTTTCAGGATTCATCTCCATCGTAAACTCCGTCAAATCTGAAGTTTGAAAATTGGATTTGATCCACCGGTCTAACGCCTGAAGGGAGGTTTCGGACATCAACGAGGGAGTCCCGCCTCCCAAATAGAGTTGCTTGAGGGGGGGGTTAGCGCTCTGTGTGTTTTGCCGGAGAAACGTCCAATGTCGATCGAGAGCCGATAGCCAGGCGGTGTCGCTATAGGTCTCATGATTTCGAATGGAGGGGGCCGAGTAGACATTAAAATCACAGTAAGAACAGACATGCTTACAAATCGGGTAGTGAATATATAAGGATTCCGGTATGGAAATGGAGTGAAAAAGGGAAAGGTCCAAGACTTCTACTTTCATAAGGCTAAGCGGGAAAAATATTCCGCACGCAGTGTTTATAAACTAAAAAATATACAAGAAAAGTACCATCTTATCTCCAAAGGAAACCGGGTCCTAGACCTTGGAGCTTCGCCAGGAAGTTGGTCTGAATACATTGTGGGCCTTATTGGAAGAACGGGAGAGCTTTGGGCTCTCGATGAAAAACCCCTTTCATTGACGGCTCAGCAAAAGATAAAGGCCACCGGTTGCGGGTTTCGTTTTTTGAAACAGTCTGTGTTTGAAGAGATTTCGGCGGAGTGGCCATCCCTGGATTTGGTGGTTTCGGATATGGCTCCGTTTACGCAGGGCAATCGAACGGTCGATTGTTCTCGATCCCTGGAGCTCATTACGCGCGCCCATGAGATCGCTGTTAAAGCCTTAAAAAAGGGGGGGCATTTTGTGACAAAACTCTTTCATTCCCCGGAAACCGTGGCGATGGCGAAATCTTGGGAAAAAGAGTTCAAATTTGCTAAGCTTTATAAACCACCAGCGGTGCAAAAAGATTCAAAGGAAATTTATTTCGTTGGGCAGCATTTTCGCATTGATTTAGAGTCGACAAAGAAATGAGAGAATTTTTTAAATACTTATTCATAGTGATTGTTGCTGCGGAAGGATGGGGCTGCTCCGTTCGAGACAAGGATCTAACCACGGATGTGGGGACCATGACGGAGGCCAACGCTTTACTCAAGGATGAATTTTATGATGAAGCTCGAAAACAATATTACCGAGTCAAAACAGAATTTCCGCACAGCCCTCTTCAGGTCGAGGTCGATCTTAAAATTGCTGAATCTTATTTTCTTGAAGAATCCTATGTGACGGCAGCTTCGTCGTATGAAGACTTCATTAAAACCTACCCGGGCCGGCCAGAAATTCCGGAGGCCCTCTATCAGTTAGGAATGTGTTATGTGCATCAGATGCCTAATACCCCGGAGCGAGATACGCGACCAACGGCCAAAGTAGTGGATACTTTTACAAGACTTATGATCGATTATCCTCAATCGAAACATCAAGAAACGGCTCAGCGACATATTGAAACAGCGCGCGATCAGTTGGCTCGAAAAATTTATGAGATCGGGCGCTTTTACGAAAAAATGCGTAACTATGAATCGGCGGCGAGACGATACGGAGAATTGGCGGATCAGTACCCTGAGCATGCATTGACGGAGGAGTCCTTGGCTAGACAGGTTAAAATGCTAAGGCGGGCTGGACAGGAAGAATCTGCGGAGAATCTTGCAATAAATTTTCAAGAAAAGTTTCCGAACTCTCAATTCAAGTCTATGATTCAAAAATGAACGCGCACATCAAGGAATCGAAAGAACTCCAGGGCCAAATTCAGTTGGGGAAAAATCTTCTGCGAACGAAGCAATACGAGCGTGCGGAGGAAATTTTTCTTAAGATCATTAAAAGTCACAAACTTGCGGACGTTTACAATGCGCTGGGTCTGATTTATGCGGATCAGGGAAAATTTAACTTTGCTGAGACCGCTTTCAAACGAGCGTTGATGATCAATCCCAATTATATGGAAGCCGCCCTGAATCTTTCTGTTATCTATAACAATCTAGGGCTCGGGAAAAAATCGAAGGAAATCTATAAGAAACTGAGAGATTATGGAGCCAAAAGTCGGGGGGCGATGGATGTCATGTTGATGTCGAAGATCGCCAACATGCATGCGGAAATTGGGGATCTCTATCATAGTGTGGGAGAGTATGGACTGGCGGTGAAGTCTTACGAACAAGCCTTGGATTTATGCCCGAGTTATATTGATATTCAAACCAAACTGGGTACGGCCTATCGAGAGATGGGTCAGAGGGGAAAAGCTCTTAAGGTTTTTCAAAAGGCAAAAAAGCGTGCCGGCAGATTTGCTCCATTTTGGATTGCGTTGGGTGTCACCTATTATGCCCAGAACAAACGAGGGGCGGCAAAAAAAGCGTGGGAAAGAGCTGTGAAGATTGAACCCCAGAACAAGGTGGCTCGTGCGTACGTGAAGTTGTTGGCATAGGGAGGCGGGTCGAGCCGTGAAAAAACTTCGAATGAAGACCGAGGGCTAAGGATGGTCCAGAAATTAGGACAAATTCAAGATCTCATTCGAAATGTGCCGGATTTTCCGAAGGCAGGAATAATTTTTAAAGACATTACGCCTATTTTTGAATCTCCGGAGGCGTTTTCCAGCCTTGTGGATCGAATGTGCATAAGTGTCGAGGGGGTGACGAAGATTGTTGCCGTTGAATCGCGCGGATTTATTTTGGGTGCAGCGATGGCTCAACGTAAGGGGCTTGGACTTGTATTAGCCAGAAAAGCGGGAAAGCTTCCTGGAAAAACGGTTCGGCAGTCGTATCTGCTGGAGTATGGAGAAGACCATCTGGAAATGCGGGCCGATGCCCTTTGCCGAAGTGACAGAGTAATGATTGTGGATGATGTTCTTGCAACGGGGGGCACCGCGGAGGCGGTTTGGAAAATGTGCCAGACGCTTGAAGCCGAAGTGGTCGGCCTCAATGTATTTATCGAGCTTTCATTCTTAGAAGGCCGAAAGCGCCTTCACCCCCTTCGCATTGCTTCCCTCATCCAAGACGCTGGCTCTTAAGGGGTCAGAGCAATTTCTCGATCTCAGCGGCCAAAATAGCCGTAACCCTAAGCAAAGATCACAAAGACTACGAATAGAGCTTCAATATAAAAATGACATAATAATGCCGGAAGGACGCTCTTTGTCTTAAGAGCAAGATAGGAGAGTGCGGGGGAGGCAATGAGCATCCCGAAGGCTTCCACATCTGGTTTGAGCACATGATAAATAGCCTCGAAACTACATACCCAAAGAATCGCTACCGCTGCATTAAATTGCTCTGACCCCTTATAAAGTTTTGAAAGAAGGTGTTTTATCCCAAAAAGGAGATAAGCACGAAGAAGCAGTTCCCATCCAAGGAGCGTCGATACAATGAAAAGACCAAATCTTTGAATACGATCAATAGGGGTCAGAGTAAAATTGCGAAAAATGCCATAATATTCAAAATATTGCGGATGGTATCGAAGAAGGTACATTAAAAAGGGGAGAAAAACCGCAATACTGAAGGTCGTGATAAGAAGCCTTTTGGATGCGTGGGGACGAGCATATCCTAATTCTGAAAGAGGAATTTTTAAAAATAAAGCGTTGAGAAAAAGGGACCCAAGAATTGGTAGCAGCAGATTTAGAAAGTAAAAGCCTCGATAAATAAAGACTGTCTTATAGTAACGCCCTATTAACAAAATTAAGATCGTCGAGATAATGAGAATGGCAAGCTGGGTACGAGGCGAATATCTACTATGATTATCTATCAATGAAGCCCCATTTAAGTAACCGTACGAACGGCTTGAATGTGTTCTTTCGCTATATTGAAAAGATTATTGGAAGTTAGAGCTTCACTTGCGGGACCTCCGACTTGAGCAAACGTTGGCTTCCCCCCGCCCCTTAAACCCATTTTATCTTGAAGGAGCTTAACAAGCTTATTCGTCTGGAAATCCGGAGCAATATCGTCGGTAACAGAAATTACTGCCGTCGCTTTACCATCAATGGCAGCACCTAACAGCACGAGCCCACTTTTAATCTTCTGTTTATACTGATCCGACAAAGGTCGTAATTCTCTCACATCTTCAACTTTTACTACTTCCGCAATTAGTCTGACCCCTTCAACTTCACGAACATCTCCGCTTATGTCTTTTGTTGAAGATAATTGAGCAACCGAAAGTTTTTTTCGAAGTTCAGTCGATTCCGTAAGAAGCCTTTCAACCTTTGGCATGAGTTCCTTTTCCGAAGTTTTCAAGGTTTCCATCAAATGATGGATGAGTTCTTCCTTCTCCCGGACAAACTCATAAGCTTTCATGCCAGTA
>CAZSZT010000033.1:0-9200 GCA_964611175.1 uncultured Bacteriovoracaceae bacterium | reverse complement strand
GAAGCCGACTGCGACTTATTGCTCGATGTGAATAATATTTTTGTGAATGCCATGAACCACGATATGGATCCGTATCAATGTATTTCTCAAATTCCAAGCCATAGAATTCGGCAGATCCATCTTGCCGGACATTCCGATTTGGGGAGTTTTTTATTCGATACGCATGATGCGAATATTCGAAACGAAGTCTGGGATTTATTCCGATATGCGATTGCGGTCCATGGGCCGCGCCCCGTTTTGATCGAACGAGACGGCAATATTCCAGAACTTCATGAACTCGAACGAGAGGCGGAAGCGGCGAAGTTCATTATGAAAGAAATGGAAGACCATCATGATGACCAGCAAAGAGCTTCGTAAGACGATCTTTGATTTTGATCGTGGTATACGGAACTTTCCTCAATCCGAATTCGTACGAACATTATTCAAACCACCTCCGCGAGGATCTTGGAAGGAACGATTTTCCATTTACGGAACGGGTTATGGTGTTCGAAGCCGAGAAGCCGTCGAAGAAATCTATGAACTCCTGCCAAATGTGGTTGGAGAGAAACGATGGCTGAAACTGGGCGGGCGATATTGCAATCTTTATCCTTCAAAATCCTATAATCTTGGAGATCTTGGCAAATCCTTTCCTGAATTTTTAAAGCATTATCGGTATCCGATTTCCTGGTACGAAGTAGCTCGTTTTGAACGTGAAATCGATGCTTCTTTTCATATGTTTCATCGAGCCGTGGAATTTGGAAGGGCGGAACTTTCTCAAATAACAGAAACGAGTCGATTTGAGTTTCAAACATCTTGCAGACTTTTTTCCAGTTCTTTCCAGGTGGCCGCTGCTTGGCAAGAGCGAGCCAATCGTCCAAAAATTCGCCGCAAAAACGAAAACTCGCTGATCTATCGTTATGAAAACGTGGTTCGAGTAAAAATTCTTTCTCCGATGGAATCTGAATTTCTGTCTCAACTCATGCGTCGAAAGACTCTTGGCGCCACGGTGAGCCATTCTAAAATTGACTCCGAATGCTTGCAGCGTTTCATCCAATTTTTTCTAGCCCACCAGTTGATTTGTAAAATTCAAAGTTGAACAAAAGGGTTGGAGCGTTTTTCTTCTCCAATATGTGTCGTTGGGCCATGCCCGCAAATGACTAGAGTTTCGGGATCCAGAGTATAAAGACGAGTTTTGATTGATTCGGAAAGGGCATCGAAGTCTCCTCCCCAAAGATCGGTTCGTCCTACCGAACCTGCAAAGAGAGCATCCCCAGAAAAGAGAACGTCATGGGCCAAAAAGGAACAGCTTCCCGGCGTATGGCCTGGAGTGAATAAAACTTTAAGGGGATGACGCCCGAGTCTGAACTCTTGTTCGTGCTCCAGAGGTCGTGTTTTTTCTTTGATGGCTTCAACCGGAAATCCAAACAGACGCCCTTGCATGGGAAGATGCTCCCAAAGAAAGCGATCTCCTTCATGAAGATAAAGTGGTGACTTTGTATGCTCGTGCACTTCTTGGGATGCCCCGACATGATCAAAATGAGCATGGGTATGAAGAATGCCTTTAACCGTGAGGCGATGATCTTCAATTTCTTTCTTAATTTTTAGAAAGTCGGCACCTGGATCGATGATAACGCCTTCTTTTGAGTCGGGGTCCCAGAGGACGGAGCAATTACACTGGAGGCTGCCAACCGAAAAGGATTTAATCTTAAACCCAGCCTTTGACTCGAAAGAAAGGTTCATTTTAATGACTTCTCTTAAAGCTAGCACTAAACTATTGGCTTTAAGATGGCTAGACATAGAACACGAAATTCAGGCAGGCGCGGAAGGGGGCATGGACGAGGGTATAAATCTAATTCCTCTTATCCTTCTCCGCGACAACGTCTGCAGCAAGTGGTCGGCGACACCACAGAGACGATCGGCCAGCCCCAAAGCTCTTATTGGGTGAATTCCATACCGGAGCATTCCTTTGAGTACATTCCTCGAATTTTTTCTGAATTTCCAAATATGGCGGGGCGCCTTCCTTGGGTGAGTTTAAGGGGTTGTTCGAATCCGTCGGTTCCAAAAAGGATCCTTCGGGCCCAGCATTTTTTTGGCGATAACTACGTTTATATTAAAAATGAAACTGATGACTTTCATACGCTTCCCGATAACAAGGCAAGAAAATTGGAATTCATTCTTGGCGATGCTTTGGCTCGACGTCGAAGGAAGTTGGTCACGTTTGGTTATGTGGGATCGTCTCACTGTCTCGCAACGGTGAAAGCCGCGTCGCAGTTAGGATTGAAATCCGAAGCGATTTTATTGAAGGCTCCTTTGACCCCAACGGCATTGGAAACAACGGCGGCGATGAAAAATTTGGGGGCGAAACTTCGATTTCGCACGACATGGCGGGGAATGATTTGGACGGCGGCCTGGAAGTGGTTGTGTTCCAAGATCTTTAGAACGGAGCTGATTCCTCCCGGAGGCTCTAATTCCCACGGCGTCTTAGGTTATGTTAGCGCGATGCTGGAACTTCGCGATCAGATCCGCTCCGGTCAAATCCCCATGCCTGATTTTCTTTTTGTGGCGGCGGGTAGCGGAGCCACGGTGGTGGGAATGGAACTTGGCCGGCGTCTTTTTGAGATGACGAGCCTTCAGGTCATCGGCGTACAAACATCACACGATCGGGGAGTGGAACCCGAACGTTTGGCGGCCATGGCCAACGAGGCGATTCGAATTCTTAATTCTTATTCGAAGGCGAAACTTCCAGAAAATTTTGTTGGGAAAGATTTTAAGATTTTAAGGGATTTTACGTTTGGGGGGCACGGATTGACCGATCCTGATCTTGATCGTTGGGTCTCGACACTTTCAGAGCTTGAAACCTTTTCATTGGACCCTGTTTATACGGCAAATGCTTTTTATGGGATGCGTCGGTTTATTGAAGAGAAAAATGTCCTCAACAAAGTCTTTTTATTTTGGAATACGACGTCTCCATTTCGTCGCGGAGATTTGCCGCCTTCTTTTTCTTATAAGAAAATTCCGTGGAAGCTGAAACGCTGGGTACGATCGGAACAGAAGGGCGGCCAGCTTATGGAAGTCGGCCGTCTGTAAGGGAGTATAAACAACTGCCGTTCTTGATCCTTCAAATATTCAAATTCATTCCGCTCGATCTTCCGCGCATGCTCGGCAGTCCGCAGGGCATAGGGGAATATCTTCGAGCTCACCAGGATGTTCATCTTGATACTGTTTGAACAGTTTTTCGCACTTTTTAAAATTGTCGTAGCAGGCCTCTCCTAGATCATAACATTCTATGCAAACTCCACCCTCTCCGTTTTCCCAAGAGCTTGGCTCTTCGCTTTCAATACTATCGAAAGCATCGACGTCTTGAGTAAAATCTTCATGGTCTTCTACGTCGTACCCATCAACATACGAAGTTGTTTCCGTTCCTATTCCACGGGGTATGCCATGGGGGGGCAGTCGTTCGGCGATTTCACAGAGTCGCTTAACGGCCCAAATATCCTGGCAACCGGACAATACAAGAACGCCAAAACCTAAACTCATAAGAATGGTGAAGGGGTTTGTTTTCATACCACCAAAGGTATGCATAGGACGTGCCAGATCTTACAAAAAAATGAAGAGTGTTTTTAAGGGTTTATCAATCATCAAAATTTTATCCTGCAACTTTTTCCCAAAGTTTTGGTCCAAATCGCTTGATTCGGGACAAAATCTGCCAATACATCAGAGCGATCTCGAGAGCAGTCGGATCATGGGCTTTGGCCAATAATCGACTTAAGATTAAACATCGTAATTCCTGAGTTTGATGAAGCTTATGAAGAAAAGAATAAAAATCATTCCAGGGAATTGTCGTTTCGGTCGTATGCCGAGTTTTCAGGCTTGCGATTATCGTTTCGAGGAGGTTCGACATTTTCGAAAACTGAAGACGTTCGGGGCGATCAAAGGTCGTATGGTAATACCAAGGAGTTCCCGATGAAATAAATGTATAGGGAACTCCCTTTCTTCGGAACGCGTCGTAATCGCTTCGGGCTCCTCGTTTTCCAAAGGGCTCCAGGACTTTTTCAGGTATATGGAGGAATTCAAGCTTGGGATGTTCCAAAGTTTTTAAGGCGGAACCAAATTGCATATAGGTTTTTTCAAAATCGGGGGCTAAAACACCACCGACGAGATCAAAAATAACGACTTTTTCCAAAGACTCACGATAAAATCTTGAAAAGGCTTTCGAACCTTTCAATCCTCCCCAGCCGAAATTTTCTTCGATATCAAAGAAAACAAAGGTGAGGGGAATCTTCTGAGTATAAAAATGTCTGGCCAATTCGAGATTGATCGCCACGCCGGAGGCATTATCGTCTGCCGCGATGCCCGAACAGGCCCGAGATTCATAGTGGGCTCCCACGAGTATTCGCTTTCCTTGATTCGCTCCCGCTTCGACATAAATATTTCGGCATTGGCCCACGGGAAAATTAAAAAAGTTATGATTTTTAACCTCGTATCCTATTTTTTGCAGCTCGTGGGCAATATACTTTTGGGCTTCATAATATCCCGTGGAATGGGGAGTTCGTGGAGAGCGGCAGAGTCGATGAATATGGCGTTGGAGATTCGCTTGGAACGTCACAATTTTTAGAATGTAATGGGAATAGCTTTAGCCTTCCAGTTTAATCTTTGTTTCCGCCGGAAGGAGTTGAGGGTGAGGCCGAGCGAGTCTCCATCCTTGGCCAAAATCGACATTCATCGATCGAACGATATCCAATTCTTCTTGAAGCTCAATTCCCTCGGCAATGATCTTGGCGTTTACTTTTTTACCAATATCACAGAGAGCTCTCAAGAGTTCTTGTTTAACTTTATTTTGATGAATATTTTTAATAATTGAAATATCGACTTTCACAAATTCGGGCTTCAAATTGGCAATGGCTTCCAAACTTCCGTAGCCCGTGCCGATATCATCGACGGCCAATTCGAATCCTAAACTCGAGTAATAATCTTGGGCTCTTTGGAAGAGTGAATAATTTTCAATGGCGAAACGTTCCGTAATTTCAAAGACAATATTGCGCGAACTGATGCGACAGGTATTGAGCAAACCTTCCAAATGTTCTCCCTTAAATTCAGGATCATGCATCGTGGTTGGGAAGGTATTAATAAAGAGACGATGTCTCGTGTCGAGACCTTTGACATTTTCAATGGCTTTTTTCCGACAGAGACGATCCAGCTCAAAAGAAAGATTTGTCTTATCGGCAACCCCAAAAAGCATCAAAGGACTTTCCATCGGGCTTCCTTTGGGGCCCCGGCTGAGCGCTTCGTACGCAAAAATCGAACCGTCTTGAAGGTTCACGATCGGCTGATAATGCGTTTGAATATTTTCTTCCATGATGATTTCTTTGAGCTGTTCTGTAATTTGAATCAGGAAACGATCTCCATTAAATTTGGCGACGGATTTCGATTGTTCAATCAATCGATAAATGGTTCTTTCCGTCGACAGCAAAGGATTATGAACCGTGTACGAAAACCCAAGATCGGCTTTGAGAATGCGTTTCGTATAGGGGAAGGTGATTTGAAAAACCTTCGAGTTTAAGGCATTGACGAATCGATCGATGATTTGCTGCAGATTGTCAATTTTTAAGAAGCTGGAATATTCCTCGCGTTTGCCGGAAAGAAAAAGAAGAAAAATTTCATCGTGCGGATGCCGAATCGATAAAATATCGTCCTCTCGAACAAGATGTCCCTGGAGATTCCGAATACTTTCCACAACCTCTCGTAAAATTTGGCTGTAAATTTCATGGCCATAGTCGTACTCGATTTTTCCGAGATCGCTTGCGTCAATGTAGATGAGACCAAGAGCTTTCTGGGAGGTTAGGATCGAGTGCAATTGCGGCATCGAGTGATGAAAGGTGTGAAGTCCGGTCATTGAATCAAAATAAGGAGAAGAGAGTTCCAATTTGGACACTTTCTTTTTTTGATTTGATAAATTTATGGACATAAAAGCAACTTTGAGTAAAACCCCAAAAACTTTCTCTTTGTTTTATCTAGGGGGATGTATGGAAACCAAACGACCCGACTTGCCCCACCCTTCCTGATATTTTATCCCAGCTCAATTGTTGGAAGGAACTGGGAATCGCACAAACCCCTTCTTTGTTTAGAAGTTGATGATGTTTTTAAGAGCCAGTAAACTTAAAGTTACAGTGATGCGTCAAAAAATAGTCATATTCGGCGTTTTGGGGGGGCTTCTTTTAACTCTGAGCATCAAGAATCTGACGGCGGCTACCACATCTTTGCCGGAGCTTCTTAAGAACGCTGAAAAAAATGCGGTCTTTGTAAGAGACTTTGAGGCCATGCAGAAGCTTGCTCGAAGCAAACTTCAATTAGCTCGAATGAGCCGATGGCTCAGTACGTTTGAACTCAAGGCTTTGGGGGGCGCTGTGCCCGATGCCGTGTTGACGAATCCAAACGACGTAAACTCTTATAGTTCCAACGATCTTGAAAATGATTTTTCATTTTCCAATCTGGGAGGATTTTTTCGTTTGGAGTTAGAGGCCATTCAGCCGGTTTTTACCTTCGGAAAATTGTCGAATTACGAGTCGATGGCTGAGCGTGGAGGCGTTTTAGCCGAACTCGAAAAACAAAGGAAAATTTCCGATATTCGGGAATTGGTAAAGAGAGCGTATTATACGTTTCTTCTTTCCGACGAATCGATCGCTATTCTTCGGGAAGTCGAAGCAAAACTTAACCAGGCTGCAGAAAAGGTTGAGGAGCTTTTGATAAAAAATGCGGAAACGGTTACAGAAACAGATCGATTAAAAATTCGAGTTTTCCTTGCCGACGTTCGAAATCGTTCTTTGGATGCCGATCGTGCTCATCGGCTTTCAAAATCTGCTTTGGAGGAACTTACGGGTATGCGCGGGGACTGGATTCTCGACGAAACAAATTTGCAGGCCGAAGTTGTTACGGACTTAAAGAAATCGGAGGTCATTAGCGCGGCTTTACGGGCGAAACCTGAAATCGGTCAACTCGATCAACTTATTGCCATGAAACAAGCGGAGAAACGAATCGTGCAAGCCGATCTCTTCCCCACTTTTTTTGTGGCGGGTAAACTCCAATATGGGGTGGCCCCAGGTCGTACAGATGTTAGTAATCCCTACCTTGTGGATTCGTTTAATTTTTTCGATGCTGGCGTGGCCCTTGGATTGAAGCAAGATCTTGGAGTCTTTCGAACCCTTAGTAAAATGGACGGGGTCCAGGCCGAAATCGACAGACTCAATGCCCAGCGGGAACAGTTTATTGGGAAAACAAAGCTTGATGCTGAAAAGTCTTACGAGGAAGCCTATTCGGCTCAGATGGGAATCAAAATTAATGAGGATGGATTTCGAGCCGCCCGAAGCTGGCTTACGAGTGCCGGCTTAGCTTTCAACCTGGGAACAGCGGAAACGAAAGAAGTTTTGGAAAGCTTTGCCGCTTATTTTAAGGCGAGAGTCGACCTCATTAGGAGTATTTATACCCTTAATTTAGCGTATACGGACTTATCCGATGTTGTCGGCATTGAAGTGGTGGATCGGCTTAAGTAGGCCTTTTAGTGGTGGTTAGAGTCTTGGGGATGCACGTGGATGTAAAAAAAGTCTTAATTATTGTTTTTTTTTAACGGGCCCATTAAAAAGACACGGTTATGCCTAAATCGCAAAACCCTTCAAAAAAAATTCGTTTAGCTGTTGCCGGTGTTGGAAATTGTGCAAGTTCCCTGATCCAAGGAATTGAATATTATCGACAGGCTTCTGAGAGTGTTCGCAATGGCCATACCGGTCTCATGCATTATGATCTCGGCGGGTATACCCCCGACTCGATTGAAGTTGTCGCCGCTTTTGATGTCGATCGCCGTAAAGTGGGACAGTCTGTTGAAAAGGCCATTTATGCGCTTCCCAATTGTACGGCCCAAATCGTTCCGGAAGTTAGGGCCACGGGAGTCATTGTTCAAATGGGTGAAATTTTGGATGGTATTTCGGACCATATGGCCGAGTATCCGGATCATCGGGCTTTTCGGCCGTCGTCGGAAAAGCCCGTGAATGTCGCGCAGGTTCTTCGAGAAGCCAAGGCGGATGTTTTAGTTTGTTATTTGCCCGTTGGAAGTGAAAAGGCGGTTCGTTATTATGCCCAAGCGTGTTTGGACGCGAAAGTCGGAATGGTCAATTGCATGCCGGTTTTTATAGCTTCCGATAAAGAGTGGGGGGCTAAATTTAAGGCGGCCGGAGTTCCGATTGTTGGAGACGATATTAAAAGTCAAGTCGGGGCCACGATCGTGCATCGCGTTCTTACGAAATTATTTCAGGATCGCGGAGTCAAGCTCGAGAGAACCTACCAGCTGAATACCGGTGGAAATACGGACTTTTTAAATATGCTGAATCATCAGCGACTTAAATCCAAAAAGATCTCGAAGACCGAAGCGGTTCAAAGCCAGCTCGACACTCCACTCGATTCTGAAAATATTCATATCGGCCCTTCGGATTATGTTCCCTTTCAAAAGGACAACAAGCTTTGCTTTCTAAGAATGGAAGGCTCGGGCTTTGCAGGAGTTCCTCTTCATTTGGAAATGCGTCTTTCGGTGGAAGACTCGCCCAATTCGGCAGGTGTCGCCATTGATGCCATTCGATGTGTAAAGCTGGCCCTCGATCGAAATATTTCCGGCGTTCTTCATTCGATTTCTTCTTATACGATGAAGCATCCGTTGGTTCAGTTGGCGGATTCCGAAGCTCATCAAAATGTAGAGAAGTTCATCGCGGGAAGTCTCGAAACCTAAGCGGAATTCTGTGGTGGCGGCCTCTCGCGAAGAAATCGATGCCGGGAAGTTGGGGCATTCTCAATTTTTAAGCTCAAGTATTAAAGATTATTGGGTTCATGAGCTTATGAACCCCGTCGAAGAATTTTGTGTTCGTCGTCGGTTAACTCCCAACCAGATTTCCCTCATAGGATTTGGTTTGACTCTTTTTGCTGCCGTGTCATTAGCCACCAATCACTTGATATGGGGGGGATGGATGCTCATTTGGGGGGGGTGTTGTGACTTTTTGGATGGGCGAATCGCTCGTCGCCTTCAAATGCAAACCCAATCCGGCGCTTTCTTTGATTCCGTTTTGGATCGCTATATGGATGCGGCGGCTCTTTTTGCGTTAGCTTATTTATTTCGAGATTCGTGGGTCTCTGTTTTGGTTTATATAAGTCTTTTGGGTGCGTTCACGACACCCTATATTCGT
>CAZSZT010000032.1:8934-9382 GCA_964611175.1 uncultured Bacteriovoracaceae bacterium | reverse complement strand
TTTTTTCAATAATAACAATTAAAAATTAAACATTTGATTTTATTATAATTAATCTGGTTTGCCTGGCAATTAAGTCCCCTGACCCCTTAGGCTGGAGAGATGGGTTGGAAGTATAGACGGGTTTTTTTGGAAGCTCAGAGGAAAGTGGAGGCGGATGATTTTGAGAGTGCTGATCGGCTGTTTTCTAGCTTATTAGATGAGAAGTCGGAGCCCGTGGAGGCCCTTCTTCACCGTGCCTATGTTCGATTTCGCTGGGGAAAACTCGAAGAGGCGCTTATGGATGCGACTCGATGCACGGAATTGCGACCCGATAATGGAGTTGGTTTTCTCATTTTGGGACAAGTTCTTCTCGAAAAAAAGGATCCTGTTGCCGCTTATACGGTGCTTAAAACGGCCGTGAACTTAGAAAAAGATAACGGCCAAGCCTATTTTCATATAGGTCGAGCGA
>CAZSZT010000032.1:0-8924 GCA_964611175.1 uncultured Bacteriovoracaceae bacterium | reverse complement strand
CGAAAATGCCCTTCAGTTTGAAAGAGATTATACGCTTTCCCATTGGATGGCCGGATTATAAGTCTTTTAAATCCGGTTTTCTCCAGCTTATTTGACCCCTCCTACTGTAAAATAGTATGAGAAAGACATTATTATGGCATTGCTCGAAATCATTGAGTATCCACACCCGACTCTTAAGCGGGTCGCCCGTCAGGTGGATCCAATTGAAATCAACGAGTCCTTCCGAACTTTCATTCAAAGTATGTATGAAACAATGGCGGACGCACCAGGGATAGGTTTAGCAGCACCGCAAGTTAATATTTCTAAACGATTTTTGGTCATTGATATCAGTCATTATGATCCAGAACAAAAACCCATTTGCTTGGTGAATCCTGTGATTATTGAAAAATCGGGCACGACGACTTTCGAAGAAGGCTGCCTCAGTCTTCCTGATTTTCGAGAAGAGGTGGAGCGTTTCAAAAGGATTAAAGTGGAATACCTCGATGAGTTTGGAAAAAAACAAAACATCGAGGACGATGGGCTGTTGGCCATCGTTATTCAACATGAAATCGATCATCTCGATGGGATTGTCGCGGCCGATCGAATAAGCCCCATGAAACGTATGATGTATTTAAAGAAACTGAAAAAGCGAGAAAAGAAAAGCGGAAGTCCCGCCGCCGCCGTTTGAACCTCATGATAAAGAGTTTTTCTTGAGATCGATTCTTTTTATGGGCACTCCTGATTTCGCGGTGCCATGCTTGAAAGCACTCATGGAATCCACCTTTTCCATTCCTTTGGTTGTCACTCAACCCGATCGCCCTGCAGGACGTGGACAAAAATTACAACCTCCTCCCGTTAAGGTCTGCGCTGAAGCCCACGGCATTCCGGTTTTTCAACCCACGTCGTTTCGAAAAAATCCGGAGGCCGTTCAAAAAATTCTTTCGATACCTTGCGATTTTTTAGTGGTGGTTGCCTTTGGACAACTTCTTCCTTCTGAAATTTTAAAACATCCAAAAACAGCACCACTCAACGTTCATGCCTCGTTGTTGCCTGCTTATCGTGGTGCAGCTCCCATCCCACGTGCCATTATGGAAGGCGACGAACAAACCGGCGTGACGATTCAATGGATGATCGAAGCTCTCGACCAAGGAGATATTCTGTATCAAGTCTCATGCCCTATTGAGCCCGATGACACGGCTGGAACCTTACATGACAAACTCAAGGGTCTTGGCGCCAAAGCCTTACTGACGAGTCTCGAACTTTTTGAGCACGATAAAATTATCCGACGATCTCAAGATGCCCGGGTGGGAACGTATGCAGCCAAGCTTGACAAAAGAGAGGCTCGAATTTCGTTTGATCAACCGGCGATTTTTGTGCATCGAGCGATTATGGGAATGAACCCGTGGCCCATTGCGCAATGTCAATTGCACGGAAAAAACTTAAGAATTTTCAGAAGTCGATTTGTCGCACGCCCCGCCGATGCCGAGCCCGGAACTGTCGTTGACACATCGGAAGGGGAAATCCTTGTCGCCTGTCAACAGGGCTGTATCGCCCTTTTAGAGGTCCAAATGGAAAATAGGAACCGTCTTTCAGCTCGTGAATTTTTAAAAGGACATCCCATTCCTACTGGGTTAATTCTGGGAAGTGGAGACCTCCAATGAACCGGGAAGTTAAAATTGCCCCGAGTCTTCTCTCGGCGGACTTTGGAAATCTTGAGGCCGAAGTCGCCCTCCTCGATCCCGAGCTCGTTGATTATCTTCATGTGGATGTCATGGACGGTCATTTCGTTCCGAATATCACCGTCGGCCCGATGATTGTTCGAACATTATCTAAACTTTCTTCCATTCCATTGGATGTTCATTTAATGATTACAGACCCGGATCGGTATATCCCTGATTTCGTTAAAGCGGGAGCCCATATCGTGACCGTGCATGCGGAAGCCTGCGTGCATTTACAACGAAGTCTTCAGCTTATCCGACAGCTCGGAGCGAAGGCGGGAGTGTCATTAAATCCCGCCACCCCCCTTACAGCCCTTGACCACGTTCTGAAAGATACTGACTTAGTCCTACTTATGACCGTCAACCCTGGTTTTGGCGGGCAAAAATTCATTCCTCAAATGCTGGATAAAATTAAATCTTGTCGTGAAAAAATTGAAACCTATCCCATTGAGCTCGAAGTCGACGGTGGTGTTAAGCTTGAAAATATCGAAGACCTTTATCGAGCGGGAGCCCATGTTTTCGTAAGCGGAAGCGGAATTTTTGAACTCCCCCCGTACAACGATACGATCAAACAAATGAAGGACAAATTATGCCGTATTTAATGGAGTCTCCCCATGAAGGCGATCGTCTTTTAATGAAAGGCGATGAAGAAACATCTCGCGAACAGCTCTTACTCACAGGCCTCCAAAAAGGAATGACGGCAGTGGATGCTGGAGGCGGCGTCGGCTTTGTAACTAAAATCATGTCCCGAATCGTCGGTACGCGTGGAAAAGCAATTCTGGTTGACCAATCGAAAGAGCGCCTTCAAGAAGCCAAAACGTATTGTCGAGAATGTAAAAATATTCAGTTCATTCAATCTCCCTTAGAAAAGATCAAATTGGACCGCGATACCGCCGATTATACTTTTTGCCGATTTGTTTTCGAATATCTCCAAGAACCGGAAGTCGTCTTTAGAGAACTCATTCGCGTCACGAAGCCCGGCGGAAAAATCGTCGTTGGTGACCTCGATCATAATTGTCTGTCTCATTATCCGTTGGCTCCCCATCTCGAAACTCAACTCTTGGAAATCGCTCACAAATTACAGCAGAAGAAAGTTTGGGACGCCTATTCCGGAAGAAAGCTCTTTTCTTATTTCAATGAGGCAGGTCTTCAAAATATTAAGGTCCATCTGATTCCTCATCACTTGATTTATGGCGAATCCCAGCAAAAAGATGTCGAAAACTGGAGGCTGAAAATGGAAAGAATCGAAGCTCTGGTTAAGGAGGGGGATCTTCGGCTCAGTTTCGATATGGATAGTTTCCAAAACGAATTTTTTTCTTTTTTTCAAAATCCCTCAAGATTTAGCTATTCTCCACTTATTTTAGTGGAAGCGGTAAAGGCCCCTTAAAATGTTTGGCCTCCTCTTTTCTACTTTGTTAATGATCGTTGCGGAACCCCTCCCATCCGGCTTGGATTATGGCGAGGTCTACTTAGAAGAAACCGCCTCTCTCGACACACCGCGCTTTTATTTAAGTTCCGGCTACGCCGGCAATATTTCGAATTCATTTTTAAGGATGCGTTCTTTTGTGGGAAATGCTCAATTGAGGGTTTGGAAGTATTTAAGCACCGGAGTCTTTGGGCATTGGATTGACGCGGTTTATAGCTCGGCTGGAAAGCAAATCCGAGACTTAAACGAGGTAAGTATTGTTGCGAATGTTCCCAAGCCGGAATGGGGACTTTTTTCTCATTCCCAATTGCAATTTATGTTAGGACAATGGAATGTCATGAACCTCTTTCCGTTGCGAGTGGATTTGCTTGCTGGCGGTGGAGGCGGAATGATCCAAGAAAGAAATTCGTTTGATGCTCCATCGAAGAATAAATTTTCATACCTCTGGTCCGTCGAGCAACGTTTCCAATTTTTTGATCGCTTCGGTGCTCAAGTTGCTCTTTTTGGCCATTATGGTGGAATCTTCTTGGGCGGCGGAATCACCTTTTGTTTCCGTTAAAAGTCTGCAGGAAATCCACAATTTAACGAACGATCACCCGCAGGAAGCAAGGCGCAAGTTAGAAACACTTTCGGTTGCTGATCCTCAATTTCAATATTCGATCGAGGAACTCATGAAGCTTACGTATCGCCTTCACGATTGGCCGTCGTTTTTTGCCTATGCTCAATTCTATAGAAAGTATTGGAAATCTTCCGAAAGGTCGGAGGTACAGCTTCTTGAACCGCTCGCGCTTTTACGACATTGCCAAAACGATCTTCTTCATTCTCTGAGTGAGGAGCTTAAGGCGGGAGACCCAAAACTCACGGACGCCCTCGCCCAAATGGAACATCTTTCCCGAACCACCTTTAAGGAAAAGGCATCTCCTTCGAAAGCGAAGTCCGGTTTTACGAAACATCTCGAAGGGACTTCTCTTTGGAAGTTAAACTCGTCCGCCATAGAAAAGACACATCCTCGGAAAATTAAAATTAGGGTGGAGAACAAATGCTCCTTTTAAAAATGGGCCTTCATCTGCTTCTCTCCGCCACAAGCTCCCAGGCCCTGACGCTTGAAGCCCTTGAACTCTTGCAAAATAATAAAAAAACGGAAGCCCTTAAATTATTAGAAAAGGCTTTCCAGTTGGCTCAAGATCCGGAAGAACTCCGTGAAATTGGATCTCTCATTTTGGAGGCAAGCCCCAACGATTACTCCAAACGTGATGCCTATCTTCGATATTTAATTAAATTCAACACGGGACACGCGGACGAAGGAAAGTGGCTTAAGGAACTCGGGGATCGCGCTTTTGATAAAGGGCAGTTAGACGAGGCCGAAGATTGGTATTTACGGGCCCAACGAATCTATTCCGATCGAAATCTAATTAAATATAAGCTGGCTTGGGTTTATTGGAACAAAAAGAGACGAATGGAAGCCTGGCGTAATTTCTTAGAAATTTATTCCGCTCTCGATCCATCCCTTCAATCTCAACTCAGGCAGGATTTGGCCAAACTCTGGTGGGAAATAGGGCCCCTTCCTTCGGAAGATTTTGAAAAACTTTTCCGCCTTCGCTCGGAGGACCAACAAATCATCTTCCATTTTATGATGACATACGCGCCAACGAATCAAATTCCTCAACCTCAGGATGAAAACCTATTGGAACAAATTAAAAAGGATGAACGATCAGCGCCTTATTTTTATGAATCCATTGCGCGGGGAATTTTTTTTCAAAAGGCTCCGTGCTTTTTATTTCAGAAACTTTTATCTCCCTCAAATCAATTCGATCCAGAAATGCTCCTAAAATGTATTAAAGATTCGAAACGCCCGGCAGTGCCTATTCTCCTGCCATTTTTAGAAAAAATCGAAGAGAGAAAGGATGAACGAGTCGACTGGGCGCAAGCCGAGCTTTTGTTAGAAATTCAGCAAAAAATCGCCGCAGCGAGAATCCTTCTGGGTTCGGATCATTTGGCAAGTCGATCGACGGCCTATTTGAAATTTGTCTCGAATGTTTTGATGCTTCTTTCTGAAGATGAAATGAAATCCCTTTATACATCCGTTTCAAAAGAAGTTTTTCCTCTTTTTATGAGACTTCAGTCTTCTCAACGTCTCTTAAATCGGCTCCAAATCGTTGACCCTGATCGCTGGATCCCATACGAGGAAGAACTTTTGCGAGGGAAGCCCATTTCAAAAGATTTTTGGCTAAAGAAAGGGATATGGTTGGCACGAAAATCAGATACACCCCTTGAATCGATGGTAGAGGTTTACGATCATTTAACAAAATGCAAATTGACGAAAGACGAGAAAAATCTGACGACGACTTATGAAAAACTCCAAAAGAGTGTTGAAAATAAACTTCCATCGACTTTTTCAATCGCGTTCAAAAAGGAATACGATCAATGGATCCGGGATTTAGATTCGGCACTCAAAAGTCTTTATTTATCGCCGACGGAATGGAGGCCCATTCTTCAACCTCTGTTTCAAAGAGAGATCGAACGAAATATTGCCGTGATGATCTCTCAACTCGAGTCAGCAAGCCTTGATCCGGAGCTTTCCGAGCTGAGTGAAACTTTCGAACAAAAAAAAATCGAACTTAAAGATGAACTCCGTCAAAAATATTTGGAGACCGCAAAGCAATGACCTCTCTTGTAGCCTGCATCCTTTGGTGGACACTTTCCCAAACAGACAGACCGCAAACGGTGATTGAACTTGACGATGCCATGATCCAGGGGACCATCCGAAAACCCGGCCTTATGGAAGTGAAGGGAAGCAAACTTCAAGAAAAAATAGAAGAAACCGCCCTCTCACACTTAATTCGCCTTGAAAAGCGACTTTTGGCACCAAATCGACCCTCCAATAAGTGATTGGACCCCCTAGTAAGGTCTTTAAAAATAGGCTACGAAAGCACCGAATGGCGAACGTATCCTTCCAACTTTCGGGCTTTTCCTTGAAGCAAATGAATTTGAATGGAAGTTGTGTCTCTGAAAAGTGGTTTCGGCTTGGATCTCATGAGGAATACCTTGGCGTCCATTTTCAATCGGATTCCCATGGTTTTCGACTCTCCATCCCCTCTTATTGTCAGTTGTTCATTGAGAACAAGACGCTTTGGACGGAGTCCGAAGAAACGAATCTTAAACAAATCGAATTCCATTGGGAGAATGCGCCCAGGGAATTGAAAATACTTTTCCCCAATGGAGAGGCACTCATTGCGAATCCCCAATCAAGATCGATATGGGACGAATTAAAATCGCACAAAATTCTCAGTTGCATTTTAGGCGCGATTATCTTACATGCCTTTTTCCTGGGCTTTTCGACAAGCTCGATTATCCATTCGATTGAAAGCTACCACGCCCAAAAACAAAGAATTGCGGATATTTCGAAAATTCAGACTCAGCTCGCCAGGGATTCGGATGGTCTACTAGGTACGCCGTCTCAGCGTCAGATGACCGCCACCAAACGTCTTTTGGATTCCTGGGGAGTGGGTAAGAGGGTCATTTCTTCGGCCGATCAAATTTTAAAACCCACTCGATTTGATCGGGCCTTTCAAAATGGAGCGTCTTCCAAAACTTCGCTCGATTCTTGGGCACTCGACGAAGAAGGCGCGGAGCTTGGCCCACTTGGGATCAGCGAATCTCAAATTCTCGAAGCTCTTCATCCCATTCAGCCTTATCTTGAAGATTGTTATAACGATGTTTTGATTCTAGATCCTGAGCATAAGGGTCGGCCCCGAATTAATCTATGGGTCACCGCCCAAGGAAAAATTCATGACGTAAATATTTTTCATTTAACTGGAAGTACGAATTCGGTTCAAAAACTGCGCCAATGCTTTCTTAGCGCCTTTCGAAAAGCAAAAATTCCCGTCGCCAATCGAGACTACGAAGTCGCTCGCACCCTCATTCTCAGTCATTAAATTTCGCATCGCGGCGTTGGGTGTAAAATGCTGCACACCAACAACTGGATTGACCGCCTATAATTAAAGACATGGACTCTCCTTCTTTCACGAGTGACAAATGGTACCAAACTCAACCGCCGCAACAAATCCATTCGGTAAAAGTAACAAGTGTTTTAGAATACCTGACATTTTCGGGGGTTCCGATTTTTCTTTTTGTCGAGAGAGAACCCGGCAGTTTTACTCGCATCGAAAAGCCCGCCACGGCGGTGGATGTCTTAGAAATGGAATTTACGGCTGAACTCCCAGAACTTAAATTTAAGCTGGAACCTCCGATTCCAGTAGAGATTGCTTTTGGCTATAAGCGAAAGCGCGCAAGTTTCAAAACTCTCCTTGTCAAACTTGAAAATGGTTTTGGGACCTTTAAAAAGCCAGATTCGATTACCCTGTCAAATCTTCGAAGAAATCCGAGACTCGGCATAGACTCGAAACTCAATCGATTAGGATTGGAATTCTCCATCAAGGGATCCACCTCGGTGGGTCCTATTGAAATGACGAGAGCCGAAGTTTATGAAATGTCTCAACTCGGAATCAGCCTGTTTCTCGATCGATCTCAAGGGCTTTTATTACCTGGCGATAAAATCGATTCTCTCGAAATTAAACACCAGGGAAGTCCGGTTTTCACAACGGCAGGCGTCGTCAGCCGAGTGGATATGAAGCGCCAGTCTCAGACGCTTCCAAACTCTTATGAAGCGATCATTTTGTTTAGACAAAACGACTTAAAAAATAAATTGGGAGAGATGGCACGGTCCGCAAAACGAATTCCGGTTCTCGATTCAAAACCTTGTTTTTTCTCCGCAGAACACCCCTTCTTTCCGGGAAGAAAAGTTGAAGGGCAGGTGTTTGAGGTTTCCACATCTGGGCTTTCTTGTATGCTCAAGTCCACGCAATTTCCGATAGTTCCAGGAATGCGGTTTAAAAACTGCAGTCTTCAACTCCCCCATCGGCCAAACCGAGATTTCGTTTTCGAAATTGTCCACGTCGATTTCAAATCGGACGGAACGGCCAATCACTTTAAACTGGGCGGTGAATTCGTAACGGCCTCGGTCGAGCTCATCAAGGACATTTCCTCTTATTCTCACGACGCATCTGGTGGACTCATTCAAGATGTTACCGAGGAGGATTTTGACCTCCTCTGGGAATTCATGTTTGAAACAAATTTCATTTATCAGGGAAAAAGAAGACAAATTCAAAACAAATCCAAAGAAATCCTAGAAACGTATCATCGTCTCATTTCCCAGGAAAATCAGATCGTCAAAAAAATTATTTTCAAAGAAAATTCAACCATTAAGGGCCATGTCTCTGCCGTTCGCTTTTATGATCATGCCTGGATTATCCAACATCTCAATGCTCTTAAAGCTGCCGATACTTCGGCCTCGCAAAGCGTTGTGTCTGGAATTGTAGATTTCTTTTACGATGCGAAGGCTAATTCCAAAACCGATACGTTTTACGTGATGTCTTTTTATCGGCCGGACAATCTTTACCCAACGATTCTGTTCGGCGAAAGTTGTCGACGAATCAACAATCCCGCAAAGAGCACGACTCATGATCTTCTTTTCGGCGTGTATAACGGATCCGAGATATCTCACCCGAGCCTTCGAGACAGCATTCGATTGGATACCGCAAAAGATATTCTTGGATTATCCGATTACCTTATCTCGAAAAATGCGATTGCCTTTATGCGCGCCATTGGCCTCGGATCGGCAACCTCTCTGAATATGAAAGTCAAAGATCAGTACGAAAAATTGGGGCTTCAAAGAGAGCGCCATCTTCTCGCGTTAAGTTCGGACTCGGCAACCGTTTACGGATTAGTTGAAATTTCATCGC
>CAZSZT010000031.1:0-9443 GCA_964611175.1 uncultured Bacteriovoracaceae bacterium | reverse complement strand
GATTTGAAGAATATCGAAGATTTCGAAACCCTTTCTTCCGAATGGATCGAAAGAGGCCACGCGCCTCTCAGTAGTTCGAGAATTCGTGAGCATATTCTTCGAGGGGAGATAGATGTGGTGAACGAACTCCTCGGCTATCCTTACTTTGTGACCGGTATCGTGACGAAAGGTGACGGAAGAGGACATTCGCTTGGTTTTCCAACGCTCAATTTAAATTACGAAAAGGGCTGTCTTCTTTCAAAAGGAGTTTATGCTTCAATTGCCCAGGATCTTCAGTCGGGACTCAACTTTTGTGGTGTGACAAATATTGGCACGAATCCGACATTTAATGGAAATCAAATGAAGATCGAAACCCATCTTCTTCGGTTTAAGGATGACTTAGTGAATCGAGAGATGAGGATTTTCTTTTTGCGCCGGCTGCGAGATGAAATGAGATTTGATGGGGCCGAGCCTTTGAAAGCTCAGATCAAAAAGGATCTGCAGAAATGTACTGCATTTTTTGCGGATCAGAAATTATTGCGGACTTCCTCCGCGTCATCGCCTCTGAGTTTGTCAAATTCTGACGCCAAGACCCAAAATTTTAAAGCCTTTAAAATCATTGAAGAATTATCTCGATCTGTTTCGTCCTAAACCTTTCGTCGTCATTCCCCATTACAAAAAATGGCGCAAGCCGTCACATTTTGTCCGAACTACGTTAAACTGAGTAGCGGAGTCGTGTGATTAGCTCTTTCATTTAAAGAGCATTTGAGTCTAGAGGGGGATCAATTTTAAAATGCCGCCAGCACCATCCAGTCGTTTAGGTGAAATGCTTGTCAAAGAGAATCTCATCTCGGCGTCCCAGCTGATGAAGGCTCAGGAGGCTTCCCGTGCGAATGGAGGGCGTCTTAGTTATAACCTGACAAAAATGGGATTCATTAAGGAATCCGACCTTACGAATTTCTTAAGTAAACAGTTTGGTGTTCCGTCGATCGATTTAACCTCTTTTGAAATCGACCCTGAAATCATTCAACTCATTCCCAAAGAGGTGACTGAAAAGCATTTATGTATTCCCGTCAACAAAGTGGGGTCCAATCTTATCTTGGCGATGAGTGATCCCAGCAATATTTTTGCGATTGACGATATAAAATTTTTAACAAGCTACAACATCGAAGTGGTCGTGGCTTCCGAACAAGCCATTAAGGAAAGCATCGAAAAGTATTACGAAAGCGACTCCATGAAATTCAACGAAGTCATGGCGGACTTCGAAGACGAAGATGTGGAAGTGATCGCGAGTGACGCCGATGTTAATATCGCCGAACTTGAACGATCGTCGGAAGACGCTCCCGTCGTAAAACTCGTGAATCTCATTCTCATGGAGGCCATCAAAAAGGGAGCTTCTGATATTCATATTGAGCCCTACGAAAAAGAGTTGAGAGTCCGTTATCGAATCGACGGGGTCCTTCAAGAGCAAATGAAACCACCGACAAAACTGAAGAATGCGATCTCGTCTCGTATTAAGATTATGTCGTCGCTGGATATCGCCGAAAGGCGTCTACCCCAGGACGGTCGTATTAAGTTGAAGTATGGAAAAGGCAAAGACATGGAATACCGGGTCAGTGTTCTCCCTACTTTATTTGGCGAAAAAACCGTTATGCGGCTTCTCGATAAGAGCAATTTGCAGCTCGATATGACAAAGCTTGGATTTCAAGAGGCTCAGTTAGGAGATTTTAAAAAAGCGATTTACCAACCCTTCGGGATGGTTCTCGTCACGGGGCCAACAGGATCCGGTAAAACGACAACTCTTTATTCTGCTTTGGCGGATTTGAACCAATCGACGGATAATATTTCCACGGCGGAAGATCCTGTCGAATTTAGTATTCCAGGGATTAATCAAGTTCAAATGTTGGATGCGATTGGCTTAAATTTCGCAGCCGCCTTAAGGTCGTTCTTACGGCAAGATCCAGACATCATCATGGTCGGGGAAATTCGGGATTTTGAGACGGCGGAAATCGCCATTAAAGCCGCGCTTACCGGTCACTTAGTTCTCTCGACTTTGCACACAAACGACGCTCCAAGTACGGTTTCTCGTCTTCTCAATATGGGGATTGAGCCCTTTCTTGTTTCGTCAGCCCTTAATGCCATTGTGGCGCAACGCTTGGCTCGTCGAATTTGCGCCGACTGTAAGGAAGATGTAAAAGTTCCGGTTCAAACGCTTCTCGATATTGGGGTGAATCCGGACGTCGCGAGTCAAATGAAGACCATGCAAGGAAAGGGGTGTGCGACATGTTCCAATACGGGTTACAAAGGTCGGGTTGCCCTTTATGAAGTCATGGTGATGAAGGATGAGCTTAAGGAATTCGTCTTGAACGGGGCGAGTACTGCCGAGCTGAAGCGAGAAGCCATAAGACTCGGGATGCAGACGTTGCGGATGAGCGCGATTGAAAAAATCAAAGAAGGAATGACAACGGTTGAAGAGGCGGTTCGAACGACGGCAAGCGATACGAACTAAGGGGACCGAGGAGGGGAAGATGGGTGAAAAGGATCAATTAGATGACACAAATGTCAGCGATAATTCGGGCGTCAGTCTTCACCAGCTTTTGAAAACGATGCTCGATAAAGGCGCGAGCGATCTTCACATCACTGCCGCCACTCCACCAGTGATTCGTGTCGACGGCGCGTTAGTTCCTCTTAAACTTCCCCCCTTGACGCCCACGGACTGCAAACGACTTTGTTATAGTATCTTGACCGAAAATCAAAAATCCAGGTTTGAAGAGGAAAATGAGTTAGACCTTTCGTTCGGAGTCAAAAACTTAGCTCGTTTTCGAGCGAATATGTTTGTGCAAAGAGGCGTTGTGTCCGGAGCCTTTCGACAAATTCCTTTTAAAATCTCGACGATTCAAGAGCTTGGCTTACCTTCCATCGTGGAAGAGCTTTGCGATCGCCCGCGCGGGCTTGTCTTGGTCACGGGGCCAACCGGATCTGGTAAATCAACGACATTGGCGGCCATGATTGACAAGATTAATCGAGAAACTCATCAACATATTTTAACCATCGAAGATCCGATCGAGTTTTTACACCCCCATAAATCTTGTATCGTCAATCAACGGGAAGTTCATGCCGATACGGACTCCTTCAAAAAAGCGTTGAAGTATGTTTTGCGGCAGGATCCCGATATCGTCCTGGTGGGAGAGCTTCGGGATTTAGAAACCATTGAAGCGGCCCTAACGATTGCCGAAACGGGTCACCTTTGTTTCGCGACTCTCCATACGAATTCGTCGGTTCAAACGTTGAATCGTTTGGTCGATGTTTTTCCACCTCACCAACAGCCGCAAGTGAGAGCCCAGCTGTCTTTCGTTTTGGAGGGAGTGATTTCCCAAACCCTTTTGGCGAAAGCTTCCGGTGTCGGACGCTGTCTTGCTTATGAAATTCTCATTCCCAATGCCGCGATTCGAAATCTCATTCGAGAGGAGAAGTTTCATCAGATCTATTCGCAGATGCAAATCGGTCAGGGCAAGCACGGGATGGTCACGCTCAATCAATCGTTGTGTCAGTTGTACTTAAGAAGAGCCATCAGCATGGATGATGCTTTGATGGCCAGTAGCGATATCGAGGAACTTCGAACCATGATCATGAACAGCGGAAATGTCCCGGCGAGTGTCGGAATGTCGGCGAAACGAGAAACCGGGAAGAAATCATAGAGGAGTATCTTATGGCGGTTTATAAATGGGAAGGCGTGGCCAGAAATGGCCAGGTAAAGTCAGGAACCAAAGAAGCTCCGAATGAAGCCGCCGTTCTTCAGTATCTGCGCTCCCAGCAAATTCGACCCAAGAAGCTTAAGGTCGCAAGTGCCGCTGGGGGATTCAATATCAATATCGGCTTTGGAAGCGGCGTCAGTGCGAAAGAACTCGTCGTTTTTTCTCGACAATTTGCGACGATGATCGACGCGGGATTGCCCCTTGTTCAGTGTTTGGATATTTTGGGGTCTCAAGCGGAAAACCCAGCCTTTAAGAAAGTCATTAAATCCGTACAGGTGGATGTCGAAGGAGGAAGTACATTTGGGGATGCCTTAAAGAAGCATCCGAAAGTCTTCGATGCTTTGTATTGCAACCTCATTGCCGCAGGGGAAATCGGGGGTATTCTGGACGTCATTCTTCTGCGTCTTTCGGCTTATTTAGAGAAAGTTGAAAAATTAAAAGGCCAAGTCAAGTCGGCCATGTTTTATCCCACGGCCATTGTGGGTGTTGCGATTATTGTGATCACCGTTCTTCTTGTTTGGGTTATTCCCATCTTTGAAAAGATGTTTAAGGAATTTGGCGGAGCCGCGTTACCCGCTCCAACCCAGATTGTCATCAATATTAGCAACTGGACGCAGTCGAATTTTCCATTTCTGATTATCATTGCCGTGGGGCTTGTTTTTCTGTGGAAATGGATTCGTAAAAATCCGAAAACTCTCGAAATGACAGACGATCTCTTTCTTAAACTACCCATTTTTGGAACCTTGTTAAGAAAGGTGGCGGTGGCTCGCTTCACTCGAACGCTCGGAACCATGATTTCATCGGGGGTTCCCATTCTGGAAGCTCTCGATATCACGGCAAAAGCCGCTGGAAATAAGACGATTGAGAAAGCCATTTATCGCGCACGAACGAGTATTTCAGAGGGAAAAACCGTGGCGGAACCCATTGCGCAAAGTAAAGTTTTTCCTCCGATGGTTTGCCAAATGATTAATGTCGGAGAGCAGACGGGAGCGCTCGACACAATGCTTGGTAAAATTGCCGATTTTTACGATGAAGAAGTGGATGCCGCCGTTCGCGGTCTTACCAGTTTAATGGAACCCATCATGATGGTCTTCTTGGGAGGGATCATTGGGGGTTTGGTGGTGGCGATGTATCTCCCGGTATTCGAAATGGCCGGTAATATTAAGTCGGGCTAATAAAGGACGAGCATGGAACTCTCGCACAAAATGAGATGGTTGATGAGCTTTCGCATCGCCTTTCTTCTAGTGATGGGAGTGTCCGGCTTTATGCTTTATGCCTTTTACGAAGATCCCATCAATTCCACTCTGCTTCACTTGCTTGGCGCTGGCTTTCTATTCACGGGAATCGCGGCCGTCTTTTACTATTTTCTTCCGCAAAATACGCTCCGGGTGCAAGCCTGGATCCATATTTTATGGGATCTCCTCTTTACAACCGTCATTGTTTATCGAACGGGGGGTTTTTCCGCGATTACCTTACTTTATATCGTTCAGATTATGTCCGCGGGGATGATTCTTTCTTCGGCGGGCGCAATATTTGCCTCGATCGTTTCGGTATTGGGTTTGGGAAATATCGTCGCCTGGAATTATGGAGTGGGGCTTCTGGGAGATCCCGCTTCGATCTCGATATTTTTGTTTTCAGCCAGCATCTTTTTGCTTGTGGGTGGAGCGGTTGCAAGTTTCTTTCGAGCACGAGAGCGTCTTGCGAGATCTTATGAACGCTTGGCCGAACTTCACTCCGCCATCATCGACCATATTCCATCGGGAATTCTTTATGTGGACGAAGAGGGAATTGTAAGATTGGAGAACCAAGCCGCTCGAAAGATTTTAGAACGATCCGTTCTTCACTTGACCCTCCATCGTACCGAACTTCGGTTTTTGTGCGAAGATGGCGTTCGTCGGGAATCGTACTATCGAATCGATCAAAGCGAAAAGACGATCGGTCATCATGCGTCTCGTTTACCCAATCACGGCGTCCTTGTTGTGTTTCAAGATCTTACTCAGATTCGAGATCTTGTGGCCAAAGTGCAGCTTCATGAAAAGTTAGTTTCCATCGGGCAGTTGGCTGCTGGAATCGCGCATGAGATTCGAAACCCGTTAGCCAGTCTGAGTGGCTCGATTCAACTGCTTCGCGGCGAAATGCCGGACGATTCCGAGTCGGGAAGATTAATGAAAATCGTTCTTCGTGAGACAGACCGATTGGACACTCTCATTCAAAACTTACTTAATTACGCAAAGCCGTCGGCTTTACAAATTGCGAAGGTCCGGATCGCGGAGCTTTGCGAGGAAATTTTAGAACTGGTTCGGAATTCGGCCGATTTTTCGACTCGAAAAATTAAAGTCTCATCCCATATCGATTCTCAGTTATTTTGTCATTGTGACGCCGGCCAACTTAAGCAAATTTTGTGGAATTTATTGAAGAACTCCATTCAATCCATTGACGTGGAGGGCCAGATCGACCTTCGGGTGAGTCCACGCGTTCAAGGCGGCATGGATTGGGTTCATTTCGAGATCGAAGATACGGGCTCTGGAATGAGCGAAGAGATTAAAGCCAAAATTTTCGATCCCTTTTTCTCGACGAAGTCGTCCGGTACGGGACTTGGCTTGGCCTTGGTATTCCAGATGGTGAAATCGCATGGAGGGATGGTTGGGGTGGAAACGAAAGAACGTAAGGGCACAACTTTTTGGTTTGATTTATTACGGGATGGTCCCAGGCTTGAAATGGATGGAGTCGGAGTATCGGCTGCCTAACAAAGGGGAACTTCAGTGAGCGCAAGAATTTTGGTTGTTGACGATGAGCTAAGCGTAAGAGAGTTCTTTGAAATTCTTCTTACAAAAGAGGGCTATGAAGTTGTCACGGCCTTGGATGGTGCGGATGCCCTTCGAATGATTCGAGATCAACTCTTTGATCTTGTGATTACGGATCTTCAGATGAAAGGCGGAGATGGGTTGACACTGCTGAAAGAGTGCAAGAAGCATCAGGCGGATGTTCCTGTCATTATGATTACGGCCTTTGCGACAACCGATTCCGCTGTTGAAGCGATGAAGGCCGGGGCCTTCGATTATTTGAGTAAGCCTTTTAAAATTGAGGAAATTAAAGTGGTGATTCGAAAGGCTTTGGAAACCCGAAATCTTACGCGGGAAAATAAATCCCTGAAGTCTGAGCTTCGAGACCGATATGATTTTTCGAATCTTCTTGGTGAAAGCGAGCCGATGCGGAATGTTTACGATCTCATTCGTAAGACAGCACCAACCAAAACCAATGTACTTGTTTACGGGGAGTCTGGGACCGGTAAAGAGCTTGTGGCACGAGCCATCCACTTTAATTCACCTCGTAGGGAACGAGCGTTTACGACGGTTAATTGCGGGGCCATTCCTCAAAACCTGATCGAGAGTGAGTTGTTTGGTCATGCAAAAGGCTCTTTCACGGGGGCCGTTTCTTCGAAACAAGGGCTCTTTGAAGTCGCCCATAAAGGCACAATCTTTCTGGATGAGATCGGGGAGCTTCCTCTTGCCATGCAAGTCAAACTCTTAAGGGTGATTCAAGAGCGAAATTTCCATCGAGTCGGAAGTACGGAGTCCATTGAAGTCGATGTCCGAGTGATTGCCGCGACGAATCGCAATTTGGAAGAAGAGATTAAGAAGGGAAACTTTCGAGAAGATCTTTATTATCGTTTGAATGTCATTCAAATTACGTTGCCACCGTTGCGGCAACGAAAAAAAGATATCCCGTTGTTATCCGAATTCTTTTTGAAAAAATACGCCAAGGAAACCGGAAAGGATGTTCGTCGAATTGGTGGGCGAGCGATGGAATACCTGATGGCTTATGACTATTATGGAAATGTTCGAGAGCTTGAAAATATTATCGAACGAAGTGTCGCCTTGGAGGCCGGGCAGGAAATTCAGGAAGCTTCCTTACCTGGAAATGTTTTGCACCCCGAACAAAATCGTGAAAAGTTTTCCTTAAAAGAGGCGGATTTAAAACTTGATAGCGGGGGGGTGGCTTTGGACCAATTAGTCGATGCTTTCGAGAAAGACTTATTGCTGAAGGCTTTAGAAAAGACTCATGGATCGAGAACTCGAGCCGCAAAGGTCTTAGGAATCTCCAATCGGTCCATTCGGTATAGGCTTAAAAAGCATGGAATCGGTGGATATGAAGATATCGATGACGACAAGCTAGACGTTTTAGACGAGAGCAGCGAAAATGAAGGAATACAAGGAAGCGGGCCCTCAATGGGGGTTGCCGATCGAAAAGACAAGTGATGGAGACCATGGAAGGGTTAAGTTGGCATGAAGCAAGTCATAATGAATAAATGGATTTTGGGATTTACGCTCATTGAATTGATGATAACGGTTGCAATCGTTGCTATTTTAGCAACCATTGCCATTCCGTCCTATATTGGATACGTTCGAAAATCCTATCTTTCCGAGGCCACAACAAGTATTTCGGCCATTAAGTCCGCCGAGGAAAGTTTTTACACAATTAATAACTGTTATATTTCTGCTGCGGCGTATCCTTCTAGTATTCCTGCTGGGACCCAAACCGCATGGGGTAATCCAGGTGGCGCTTGGGCTCGGAATGCTTTAGGGGTGAGGCCCGATCGTTTAGTTCGTTTCCAATATCAAGTTTATGCGTCGAACGAAGTAAGTTCGTCCGGCGGATGTGGAGCCGCCGACACGATGCCTTCGTCCGTGGGGTGTGTTTCGGATGTTTCAAATCTCATTGATACCAATATTTTTGGAAGTAATTGGTATCTTGTCGTGGCGCGTGGGGATTTAGATGGGGATGGAAACAGTTCCGCCATTATATCGGCCATCGATGACACTTCGATTATTTCCTGTAACGAGCTAGAATAAAGTAACGCTGGCTTGTGAGGACACGTCTCTTACCCTACTCGCTTGTCTTTGTTTGCTTTTGTATAGCCATTGTCGTTCGAGCCTTGAACCACGAATTCGGTTTCATCAAGGTCATTGGACAACTGAATTTTTTAGATACGGACTGCTACTAACAACTTAGTCGTTTATCTTACTTTTTAACCCATTTTCCGGATCCGTTAATTTTTGACCCCCTGGTGGATTGGCCGAAAGGTTCTTGGGTCGATTGGCCCGAAGGATTCGTTTTTTTAATTGGAACTCCTCTTTGGCTATTTGGAATCCGCTCCTTTCACGCGATGGAATTGGGAGCTTCTTTGTCGATGATTTTTTGGGGCCTCGTAACTCTTGCGGTTCTCTATCGACTTTCAAGGAGGCTCTTTCAGAAGGAAGAGAAGAGTTATGCCCTTTTAGTCTTATTTTTCGCATCGAGTAATTACCTTCTGACTCGATTCTCATGTTTGGGATCCATGGACCATCATATTTTTGAAGCCCTGTTGCCGCCGCTGAGTTTGTGGCTAGGCTTGAAAGTTTTTGAAGATCGGCAGCATTCCTTATCTTGGCTGCTTGGAGCTGTCTTTCTGTTGGGGCTCTTGGTGACATCCTCTTCACTCTTCGCATTGCTTGGCTTTTTTTGCGCTTATGGATTTCTTTGGGGGCGTCGTGAGAATTTCCTGGATTTTATGATTGTTGTCAGCCTGGTCGTCGGGGGATTAATTCCCTATATTTATTGGAATCATTCCGCGCGTGGGATTTGGTATAATCTGGGGCAACCGTCTTTTTTTCATCTTCAAGTTATAGGAATCATGGCCTCTTTTTCTTTGATCTTTGTTTTTTGGAA
>CAZSZT010000030.1:0-9469 GCA_964611175.1 uncultured Bacteriovoracaceae bacterium | reverse complement strand
AATAGCGGCCACCTCATTATTAGAGAAACTTTCTCGTTCCATGACATGACACCAGTGACAAGCGGAATAGCCGATGCTTAAAAATATGGGCTTCTTTTCGGTTCGAGCTTTTTGGAGTGCCTCCGCACCCCATGGATACCAATCGACAGGATTATCCTTGTGCTGCAAAAGATAGGGTGACAGCGTCTGGGCTAAACGGTTCATAAAAACCAACTTAACAACACAAAAGCCTTAATTCCTACTTGATTGAAGCGAATTCTCTTCATAACGTTCAGTCTTTGGTACGGCGATTTTAAAACGCCAACATATTAAAAAGGACAGAATCCTTGGGATTAAGTAGTGTTAGGGCTTGACTAAAGATAGTTAATGAAAGCACGGGTAAAGAAATCGACAAAAAAGGCTGGAGTAAAAAAAGTGGCTCAGGCACTCGCAAAAAAAATTACATCTAAAGTTAAAAAAGCTTTAAAGGTGGCCCCAACAAAAAGTAAGAAGGCAATTAAAAAGCCAACAAAAGTTACAGCTATCAAAAAAGCAAAGCCTGAAAAAACGCTCGCAAAAAAGAAAACACTGACAAATCCTGTCGAAACATTCCTACAAATCTGGAAGCCAAAAACGGAAAGCCTTGAAATGGGATTGGATAAGCTTATTCAGCAGTATCCGCCGGCTTCAGAAAAGGAGGGAGCCTCCTATAAATCGTCTCTACAAGATAAAATTGAGACCTCTATGAGGAAGGAAAGCCTACCTGCCGTTATTGAGGAACAACTTGTAGAGAGATATAGGAAGGAACGCATCCATAAACTGGCCTCTATTTGGTCCATGAAACCCAAGACGGTGGTTTGCCTTAATACATTAAAGGCTGATTTAGACGGTTTTTCAGAGAGCTTGGTTGCAAAGGACCTTAAAATTAAACGAAGCCATTTAAGCCCCTGGGCTTTTGAAATAGGGAAGCGGGAGGAAGGGCGAGAGCACCCTGTTTATCATAGAGGTTTATTTGAATTTCATGATGAAGCCTCTCAACTCATTGCTTTACTCGCCAATGCAAGACCAGGGATGAGGATTTTGGATCTCGTAGCTGGTGAAGGGGAAAAAACGATCGCTATGGCGGCCATGATGCGTAACAAGGGCTCGATTTTTGTATTTGATTCGGACCCACGAAAGTTAAAGACCTTTCGAGACCGTGCGGCAAGGGCCGGAATCGATAATTTTCGGGTACTTACGGATTCTCAAATTTCGGAAGTGAAGAGTGTGGATACGGTTGTGATTGATGCCCCATGTTCCCGATTGGGGCGGATTGGATTTGAACCTGAAATTAAGCATCGGTTTTATAAGGAAGAGTTATCAAGAATTCAAAAACTGCAGGCGGCATTGTTACGAGAAGGTGCGAGGAAATTGAAACTTGGTGGACACCTGATTTATGCCACGACCACTTTGAACAAATCTGAAAACGAAGCTCAGATAGATCATTTTTTGAGAACATCGCACAATTCTTATCGGCTCGTTCCTGCGCTACATTATGTTAAAGAAAATCTGGTCCCCTATCTTGAGAACTTTTATCGTTTCAAATGGGATGAAAAAACGTTGAATAGTTTTGCGGAATTTGACCCTTATTTCGTGTTGTCGCCAGATGTTCATGGAACCCCAGGGATCTTTGTCGCGATTATTCAGAGAACCCGCATAAGTAGTTGATATTAATTAATAAATTGAATTTTACTTTAAATTGCTAAAGAAATTGCCGCTCCGCGTCGAAAGATGGGTGTGGGGATAAGACGCGTCCATAGCCTTTCGTTTTCAGCTCTGCGAAAGCTCGAGCAGATTAAAAATAAGCGTAGGGATGAAACCATTACCCGCGCCCTTCCCCGATTACGGTCAATTCAAACGGGTGTTGGCTCGAAAATCTCATCTCAAAATTATCTAACCCCCCGTCTTTCAAATGCTCTTTCCCTTGCCATGGCGCCTCTAGAAACCCCGGCAACGAAACGCCCTGTAAAGGTGACGGAGTCAACCCTACTTGAATCGTCTCAAAATCATAAAAAACACCTCCAATCGACCCCTGGACTTGGAAATAGCCTCCCTTGGGAACAATCTCAGGAAAGCACTCCCCCTACGAAGCTCTTCTCCGGCGAATCTACTTACTCCGTCACCTCGGAAGAAGTAAGTTTCAGCGACGAACCCAGTCTTGAGGACTTTATTCAGGTCAGAAACACGATTCTCGAAATCGCCCGTGATTTTGTTATAAAAAATTCCGACTTAAGTCGTGAGACACTTATCCCGAGATATACCAACCGAGAGCTCGGAGCGTCCGAGGCGGGTGACGGAGTCTTTTCCATGGAGGACGATCTGAAGGAACGTATCGATGGGATTCTTGGTGACGGAGTCGCCGATCTCTTTCATGTACGAATTGTCGAACAAGGGCCCGGCCGTAGTCGTGTTGAGACCCATCAAGTGGACGCCGACGACCTGGACGCATCGGATAAACAGCGGATTCTTACAGCTGCGGCGAATGCCAGAGTGAACTATGCAAGCGTTGAAATTCGCCAAGGACTCACGGGTGAAGACATTGAGTCCACACTCACGGAATTACAGTCTCTTGTCGGCTTTCGAGGCTCCGATCTGATTGAAACCCTGAAATCTGAATTGAAAAATCCAACGAATTTGGAAGTAACATTCGCGAATGTCCTAAATGAAATCGAAAATCTCCAATTATCGGCGCCCGAAAAAGCCCGCCTCCAATCCTCGATCATGGGACTAAAAGAGGTAGCCGAAAAGATTAAGGAAGAATTCGAGAAAAGCCCCTATGCGGACCATCTCTCGATGTCCTATTCGAGCGGTAGATACGCTCGCGCTTACAGCACGTCAGAAATCGAAACGGTTATTGAACGAACAAACAACCGAGACTGGATTTTATCTTTTGGCTACCGAGACGACTACGACAATACTTAGTAAAATGACCTAAAGTCCCATAATATTATAGCCACTATCGACATATAAGACTTCGCCGGTAATTCCGCGGGAAGCGTCCGAAGTTAAAAAAAGTGCGGTTTGCCCGACATCCTCTATGGTTACGTTTCGATGAAGCGGAGCTTTTTCCTCAATCGTTGTCAGAATCGATTTGAAATCTTTTACTCCACTTGCCGCAAGAGTTCTAATGGGACCCGCCGAAATAGCGTTCACACGAACCCCCCGCCTGCCGCAATCAGCGGCTAAATACCTCACACTTGCCTCCAAAGCTGCTTTCGCAACGCCCATCACGTTATAGTTAGGGATAACACGTTCCGATCCGTAATACGTCAATGTCAACACAGACCCCTTTTGCGCCTCCAGAGCCGGAAGAAGTTCACGCGTTACCGCCACCAGGGAGTAAGACGAAATTTCAATGGCTTTTAAAAAGCCAGTTCGCGAAGTAAATACAAATTCTCGATCGAGGTCCTCGCGTTCCGCATAAGCTAACGAATGAACCAAGATATCCAACTGATTATTCCATTTAGTCGCAACAGCCCTTGCTAACTTACGAATATCTTCATCCGAACCCACATCACATTTTTCAATCAAACGGGTGTGCCATTCCTCGGCAAGCGGTCTCACGCGCTTTTCAACGGCCTCAATATACGTGAGACCAATTTCCGCACCTGCCGAATAGAGCGCCTTCGTGATCCCATAAGCAATACTACGTTCATTCGCGAGACCCATAATAAGAGCTTTTTTTCCTTTTAAATTCATGAAACGTGAGTCGCCGATAAGCCTAAGATTGTCAATCAATCACAATCTTATCCGTTATTTCTTGGTTGGGATCGCGAAGACGTGCCACCTCTTCGAGGATTTTTGCGAGCTGGGGAAACATTTTAATCATTTCACGAAATACAGATTCATGGCACTCCAAAAGATAGCAGTCCGTTATGGAGGTGACTTTAGCCGTGCGAGAACTATGAAAAATAAGACCGACTTCCCCTACGAATTGCCCTGGACCAAGACGAGAGACCACCTTGTTTTCTTTTTCAATTTCACAATACCCCTTGGCAATGAAGTAGAACCGGTCACTGGCACCTCCCACATTGATCAAAACGCGCCCCGGAGGAATATGAATGCTTGTAAAAAAATCAAAACAATCTTCGAGCTCCGAAGCCGAAAAGCCCCTGAAGAGTTCCGATCGAGACGCTACATTTTGGAAAAGCCGTAATTCATAAAAATTCATAACGCGGGTCTCTAAACTTGGAAATTCCTTAAAGCATTGTTCAAGGGCTTCTTGACTAAATTCCAATAGCGTTGCCCCATGAACTGTTCGTAAAGTGGCGGTTCGTTTCATCTTTCCAAAAAGTGCAACCTCGCCAAAAAAATCCCCTTCTCGAAAAGTCTTGCGAAATCCCTTGGAAGATGAAAGTTCCATTTCCCCCTCTGCCACAACATAAAAAGCCTCTGGCGAATCTCCTTCATGAAAAATTACCGAATTCGGAACAAGCTCACGAATACTTGCAAATTGAATTAGCCTGGAGACTTCATGGGCTTTAAGCGAGGAGAAAAAAGTTATTCTTTTGGTGGGCACGTCAGACCATTGAATGCGCGCTAGCTCTATATCCGAATCATCGAAAGTAACCGAAGCCTGGAGTTCTTGATACGGAGTTGGTACAGGCATCTCTTCGTCAGGTTTATGAATAAACGGTTGCTCCATCGAGAAGGTACGTGCAATCAGAGTATGAAGATGAATGACGGATTGCTTCGCTTCTGGCAATTCTTTAAGCCAACTCAACATCGCAACTGCCGGTGCCATCCTCCCCGCTCTGATGTAAGACTCTCCGGCAAGAATCGCGTAATTGATAGCCTTTTTCGTTGCATCCAAAGAAGTTCCGTTAAACCGATAAAGATGTGCAAGTTTTCTGAATAAATCGCTCATTTCGTTTAGGTTCTCAGTTCGAGGAAGCTCTGTTTCAATGAGTTCAATTGCTTTCTGGAAGTTTCCATGGGCAATGAATCGATTCACTTGCCGTAATAGTTTAGACGTTTCCTTTAAGCTTTCTTTCATGAGATTCTCTAGCGAGCTTTAAAAATTTTTCCCTTTACTCCGTACTCGGGATCGACCCGTACATGAAGAGCTTTCAAACACTTAGGGCAATATCCGCGGTATTCAAGCATATTTTTTTCACGATAAACCCTCGAATACACATTACAGCACTCAAAAAGAATGCCTAAATAGGGTTTATTCTTACGGATGGAAATCTTTTCCACATCTCTTATTATGCCATGAAGCTCTAGGCAGAAGATCGTTTTGGGGATAAAGGATTAACTTAACGAAGTGAAATCAACCTTGATGCGGCGCGGAAATCAAATTGTTATCGTTGGACCAGGGCACTGGGGTTCGGCCCTGGGAAATGCCTTAAAAGACTCAGGATATTTCGTCGAATTCCTGGGGGAAATGCATAATAAGAATGATTGGGATTTGGCCTTTTCTAAGCCTTGTATCTGTTTGATTGCGACTCCGTTTAAAGAAGTCCCTAAGATCTTAGAAATACTTAAGCGGTACGCATTATTGGGCATTATTAATGCAGCGAAGGGAATAGACCGAAAATCTTTGCTTACTTTTACATCGATCGCCGAGAAATTAAAGATAGGGCCGCCGACAGCCACTCTGTCAGGTCCAACATTCGCGAAGGAGCTTGCTCAAAAAAAACCTACAGCTTGTGTAATAGCGGGGCGTTCTGAAAAATTTATTCAAAGTCTTGCGAAGGGTTTTTCCAACTCCTATTTTCGACTTTATACGAGCCATGATCCTCTTGGCGTCGAAGCGTGCGGCGCCATCAAGAATATATTGGCAATCGCCTGTGGGATTTCCGATGGATTAGGTCTGGGAAATAATGCGCGTGCAGCGCTGTTAACTCGAGGGTTACGAGAAATGGCATCCGTTGTAGAAATCTTAGGGGGTAAGGAAGAAACGGTATATGGCCTTGCGGGAGTCGGAGACCTGTGGTTAACCGCAACTGGAGATTTGAGTCGAAATAGAACACTGGGCCTAAAATTGGCGAGTGGAAAATCATTGAGTATCGCCTTAAAGGAATTGAAAGGCCCTGCCGAGGGTTATTACACCGTCAAACAAGCTGTGAAACTCGGACGACGACATCGATTGGATCTTCCTATCAGTGAACAGGTTCTCTGTATTTGTGAAGGTAGACAAACACCAAAAAAAGCCATTTTAGAGCTTATGACTCGAGAATTGAAGGCCGAGGTGTCCAAGTCGAAGCGAGCTCGCTAAACAGGGCTTCCCACGTCAGGACTTCTCGCTTGAATTCATTTTGTAGAATTCCACGAAAACTATCCCAGTTTTGGCGAGTCATATGAGTGTAAAGCTGTGTAAGATGCCTCTGCATCTGAGCTACCGTCGAAATAACAGCCCCGCCAGAAAACGTCATCTTTTCTAGTTTTTCTGTCCCATACGATTCAACCCCCGAGATGAGCTTAAGAAGCCATTCCATCAGGGACGCCATTTCCGAGATTCTCTCCTGTGCACTGACTCCGTCACCTTTTGCAAAAAAGTTCTCGATATCCTCGCAATCCAGCTTTAAAGCCTGGCAAATCTTAGGGGCCAATTGAAGAGATTCTCGAAAAAGATCTCCGACATTTCTTGTACGAATAATCACGCGGCCAAGATCTCGAAAGAGCTTTCGATTTAGAATTTCTTCCTCCTCTAAATCAATAGAACGGTCATCGACATATATTTCGGTTAAGACACGGGTCGGAGCAACCCTGGTGCGAATTTCTTCTGATATGGCGCCAAACGTTCTAAATGAATCAAACTCTTGCGCCTCACCATCCAATTCCAAAGCTTTCATCTTCGTTTCCATCTTTATCCCTTTCAGGAGACGTTTATATCCTTAGGTTAAGCTTTCACCCTCAAGGCCTGCCCTTTAGAAGAAACTTGATTGCTCTTCAAGAAATCCGTTTTCGCATACCCCAAATGTTTAAGTTCCGTATGGAGATGCTGCTGGTGATTTCGAATGTTTTCCCGGATCTTATCTTCTAAACAGCGGATATATTCGAATTGTTTTTGCCAGGAACTATCGTATTTCGTGACCTTCTTCCCCAAACGCTCATTGACGTCACAGAGGTTCTCAATGAGTGAGTGTCTCTCTTGTAAGACATTATCCACGGCATCCGAATCACCGCCCATAACAAGTTCGGCAAGCCTTGCGGTGAGGGCCACGACTCTTTCGATAAGGAGCTTTTTCTCAGTGATCAAATCTTCCATTGTTTAACGGTTTCCAATACTTAGTCTTCAGTGTAACACGTCCTTTCGCCTTTCGGGGTGACGGAGTCAGTAATTGTGAAGACAATTGGCGTTACAGAATTAAAGATTTTATGAAAATGCGGTAACGGAGTTACAAATCTGGATGAAAGATGCGTCAAAAATGGAAGGTTTACACATAGGTGAAAGACTATGCGTCAAAATTCAAGGCTTGGGAAGTTTTGGTGAGGGACTGGCTCGAATAAAACTTTCGTCAGGTACGAAAGAAATATTTGTTCCGAAAACTGCCCCGGGAGATGAAGTCGAAATTAAAATTGTCGAGAAGAAGAAAGGTCGCTTTAGGGCCACTCCTACCAAATACTTAAAGCTAAGCGAAAATCGCATTTCCCCAAGATGCCAACATTTTGAAAGTTGTGGAGGCTGCGATTTTCAACATATTCCGTACAGCGAGCAAATGGCCTGGAAACTTCGGATTACAAAGCATTGGATCCGACGGTCTCCCCTTGCGCCCCAATTGAACGCGATACAATTTGATTCTATTTTTGCTCCGTCACCTTACGAATACCGACAACGCGTGAGAATTCAGATAAAAAATGGAAAAATCCACTACTTTAAACCTCATTCCAATGAACTCCTTGAAATTAAAGAATGCCCGATCCTAACTGGCGGCTTTTTTGAAGAATTATCTAGGAAGGCAAGGACACTACCGGACACCAAGGATTGGAACCAAACGTATATCAATAATGAATTAGTCGATGGAAACGGTGAGTACCGTATTGATGCCCTGAGACTGCAATTTGATGAAAACTGTTTTATTCAAGCGAATAGTGCCGTGAATGCTCTCATGTGGGAAAAGATTAAGGAACGAATTAAAAGCCTTCCTGTTAAACATAAAGCTCTCGATCTTTATTGTGGAATTGGAAACTTTACGGTCGGCCTATCAAGGCACTTTTCGGAAGTCACTGGCATCGAAAATCATGAAAAAGCTTTGAATTGGGCTCGCAAAAACGACCCATCCATCCAATGGATCCACGGGGAAAGTGCAAGAGTACTCATGGACTTACAAATGAAGCGGAAGCATTTTGATTTTGTTTTGTTAGATCCGCCTCGCCTTGGGGCGCTGGACACATGTCGGATTCTCCTTGAAATGGCCCCGCCTTCGCTCATTTATATTTCATGCTCTCTGGAAACTCTGGTTCGCGATCTCACCGCTTTGTGCAAAAGGCAACGATATAGAATTGAAACTTGGACCGTCGTCGATATGTTTCCACAAACGCATCATATCGAATCCATTGTAAGTCTCACTTATAGCTAGAATTCAAAGTTTGCAGTTTTTATGCAAAAATAAAAGGGATTGAGAGATTTTAATAAAGAACAACGTGATTTCGTGGAATCGATGGGCCGAGGGTTTAAAAACCTCGACATGAGTTCAAGAGACGCACTGATCATTCTCGCAGGACTCATCGCGTTTTTTCTGATCATTTTCGCCCTTGCTTATATTTTAAACAACAAGACGACACTCTGGGGTCGCCTTCAATACTTAGGACGCCTCCTTGAAGGAAAAGGGAGAACTCCAAAACGGGTAAAACGTTTTTCTGAAGTTGTTCTCCAAGTGCGATTTGGCCCCGACCCGACCTATAGGACTCAGATTCAAAACTTAAGTAGTGGTGGAATGTTTGTGAAAATGAATCCTCCTCTTGAACTTGGGGAACGTTTTCGCTTTCTCCTAAATCTAAATAAAAATGACTCCGTCACCGGCGATGCGGAGGTTGTTTGGATCCAGCACAAATGGTCACCCCATCATCCATCCGGCATAGGATGTAAGTTTTTGAATCTTACAGATACCGATAAAAACCTGATAAGGGCTTATCTTAAGCGAAAATAATTTATTGCTAGAGAACCCCCGGCATATGACCTATTCGTTATAAAGATGCAGACGTTCGATCTCCATGAGTTCGCTCAACGGTTGGGCTGGTCGATAGCAGGGATCAGCGCCCCGGTGGTGACGGAGGTAACCGCAAGCCGATATAATACTTGGTTGAGGTTTTTTAAGGGCAGCCAGCTTCAGTACTTGAACCGTCGCACTGACGAACGCTTGAATCCTAAGCTCTATTTTCCCGCAGCCCAGTCTATCCTTTGTTTTGGTCTTTATTACTTCCCTGGATGGAGTCGTGGTCCAGTAAAGGTATCGAATTACTCCTGGGGAGATGATTATCACGAAGTTTTAAGCAAAAAACTTGA
>CAZSZT010000029.1:0-9522 GCA_964611175.1 uncultured Bacteriovoracaceae bacterium | reverse complement strand
CCCAAAGGCGAGGGTTTCGCTTTTATTTTCATAGAGACTATGAAAAAAGCGTTAACTCGTGCATTTGTCGACGAAAATTTGAAAAAGGGGCCGCGTCTGTTGGCCCCTCTCTGTTAAGTCTCTATTAGGGCTCCATTTGCGTTGCGCTCGACGGTGAAATCGCCGCGTCTCGAACATCGCTCAAAATAAAAGGAGTAATGAAGACCAAGGTTTCCGCCCTCAAAGACGAGGCTTGGCGCCCCTTAAAAAGCCATCCTAATATGGGAAGATGCATGAGTCCGGGAACTCCTGCTTCGGATCGAGTGTCGGTCGTCTTAAAGACACCCCCTAAAACAGCCGTGTGTCCGCTTTTTACGAGCATTTCCGTACTTGCTTCTCGAATACTCACAATGGGATTCCCCCCGACGCTACCCCCGGCTGGTTCATTACTTTTTGTATCGATCTTCATCGAAACCGATCCATCGTTCGTAATGTGCGGGGTTACCGTGATTTCAATACCGGCGTCTTGAAATTGAACATTCGATCCATCCGAACTCGATGAAAGAAATGGAATTTTTTGGCCTTGAATAATATGAGCCGTCTTATTGTCCAGAACCGAAATACTTGGACGCGAAATAATTCGGCCAACCTGTTCCGCCTCCGCATAAGCTAGTTGGAGATCCAAATTAAAAATACTGGAAATCGATCCCAACCGAAACCCTAAGCTCGACTGTCCAGTTCCTCCGGGTAAGGCGTCGACAGCAAAGCTACCCAACTGGGACGCCGAGGGTTGCATAAAGCCGGTATCCGCCGTCCCCACCTGAATATTTCTTGGAAACATCCACCCACGTTGGCGCGAATTCGTTTCACTTAAATTCAAAGTCGGACCCCATTGAATACCGATCGAACGACTGAAGGTATCGTCCGCCTGAACAATTCTTGATTCAATTCGAACTTGGGGCGTTTGCGTATCCAAGGCCTTAATTAAGTTTTCAATCCTCGTTAAATGCTCACGAATATCCTTAACAATCAATGTATTGGTTCGTGAGTCAATATCGACGGTCCCTCTCTCCGACAGAAGATTCTTGATTCGAGCCGCCATTTCGTCTCCGGTCGCGTAGTTGATGTTAATCAGCTTAAGTCTTAAAGGTTCCAACTGTTTTGCCGCCTTATCATTAGCGAGAGCTACTTCACGCTCTTTCTTTAATTTTTCAGTCGGAGCGACTCGCAAAATATTTCCATGCTGAACCTTATCGAGGCTTAAAGTCGTCAAAATAATGTCCAAGGCTTGATCCCAGGGAACATCGATCAACTTCAACGTCAGGCTCCCTTTGACGTCATCGCCGGTGATGATATTGAGCTTCGATACGTCCGCAATTAGCCTCAAGACATCATGAACATCGGCATCCTGAAACTCGAGAGAAACGCGCTTTCCGGTATAAACTTTAGAATTTAGTTCCGTAAGAAGCGAGGTTCCTTCGGTAAATTCGGCGGCAGGAACTTCCTGACTCTCGACTCCTTTAGGAATTTCAGCTTTTGGAACGGGTGCTGGCTTGGGTGCCTCGGCTTCCACTTGAAGATCGGGAAGAGGCATTGGGGGAAGTTCTTCCTCTTTTTTCTCTTCCTTTACCGGCTCTTCTACCGGCTCTTCCGCCAACGGTGCCGGAACGGGTACCGCGGCTATTTCCGTACCCGCCTCTGGAGTTGGTTCCACAGGTGCCGGGGCAGGCGCCTCCGCCATTGATTCGCTTTGAGTTTCGAGCTGCGGCTCGGCCATCGGGGTCTCTAGGGGTACTTCGGAAATCACCTCGGGGACTGGAGGAACTTCCGGCTCAACCGGAAGAGCTTCCACCGGAGGAACTTCCGGCTCAACCGGCGCTACTTCGGCAAGTGGTGCTGAATCGTCCATCGGCGGTGGAACGAGGATCTGCCCTTGTAAATCCGTCGATTCATCCGGTTCCGTTACACTTTCCTTCAAGAGACGAACGACTAAATTCGAACCGTCCGTCGAGGCCATATAATTCGTCGGTTGTTTTAGAAAAATCTCAAGACGAACGAGTGCTGACAGGGAGTCTTCTAAGGCTTCGACTCGAACTTCTTGAACGATATCTTGGCCGGCAAGAGACCCCGGGATACTTTCGTCAAGTTTTGCATCAATAAGATCGATCACGACTCGATGGGGATCTGTTAATTTAAAAACATTGAATTTGGGCTCTTGATTGGCTTGAATTTCAAGACGCGTCTCATCCGAGCTTTCCGTCAAAACGATATCGGAAATCATTAACGTCGAGTCCATCGTGGAAGCATCTTGAACGGCCTTCGATTTCGACGCACAACTGCCGAGCGCGAAAACCAAACCCAGAAAAACCAGCTTTAACGGAGTTTCAAATCTCATACATATCCCCTCATTATTTTTTCTTTCCTTGATCGTTTACAAGTTTCATTGAGTGCTCAATGACGATCAGCTTTCCCAATGGATCTCTGAATTCCTCGGCGACAATAACTTCATCTTTCATAATACGAACAACATTTCCTCGGTTAATTCCAATTTTTGTTCCACGCAGAATGATATGTCCCCGATTGGCCCCATCCTTAACAATGGCGCGTGGGTTCGCGACGCCCCATAAAATTCCGGTGAGTTTAAATTTCGACAATTCATAAGCTAATAAAGGATTGGTCGATTGAACGGTCTCGGGCGTTCTATCCAATAAAAAAGATCGAAAGGGATTCCGCTTTCCAAATGGATTGTACGTATAGGCAAGAGGATCCACGAGGGGTTTGGAGTCATCCACAATCGCCGGCTCTTCGAGCGTCTTCTCTTCTTTTTTCTTTTCCTCGTCTGCGGCGACGATCGCCAAACTTAAAATTACGGTGAAAATAATCACGAGCCACCGCCCCCGACAAACATATAGGTCGTGGCCACGCAATTGATGGTTAAAAGCGAATCTTCGTCCTTACTTCCACCCGGAGACACCTCGAGATTTGAAATATTTACAATTCTCGAAAGTTTGCCAACCCGATCGAAAAAGACAGCGACTTCGTGGTAACTCCCGACAATTTGGAGTTTAATCGGAACTTCCGCATAAAGCTTTTTGACGGCCTCCCCACCCGGCTGAAAGCTTTTGAATTCCACGCCGGATTTCTTGCCCAAGGTATAGATATCTCGAAGAAGGGTGGGAATTTCTTTTTCTTTAGGAAGTTGCGTTAAGGCCACGCGAAGGTCCTCTTCCAGTTTTTTCGTATTTTGTTGGAAAGTAACCAAATCGTCAGCGATGGCCTTTTGCTCTTTGTATTTTCGGTTTAAAGCTTCTAGATCGTCCTTTAATTTTACGATTTGTTGATCGAGCGGCTTCCAATACATCTGTTGGAATAAAACAACTTCCACGGCCGCCAAAAAAGTCAGAACCATGATCTTCTGCCAAATCGGAACTTTATTTATTTTGTCGAGTACGTTGAATGCCATCGCCTTAACCTAAATGTCGTATTTCACCTGAACGGAAATCGTAAATTTGTGAATTTTATTTCCATCTTGTTCCACCAACTGAACCGAACTTAATTGCGGATTCGAAAAATATTTAGCGACCTTTAAGCTTTCCAGAAAGTCGGCAATGACCGGTCCGCTATCCGCAAATCCATCCATCGTGACCATCTTGTTGTTTTCTTTAAAGGAGTGAATCCACAGTTTTCGAGGAACAAGTTCCGTAAATTCGTCGAGCATTTTCACCGGACCGGTTCGGCCGGCTTCCAACGATCGAATGACCCCGATTTGTTGCTCGAGAGTTTGAAGCTGCTTCTTGTATTTTTCTACTTCGCCCACTTTAGCCTTGAGTTCATCAATTTCTTTTTGCCTTGCTTGAATATCCGAATTAATTTTGGCAATCTCCGCTTGCTTGGAAGCCCCCAGGAAATAACAAGCTCCCGCAAAAAATCCTAAAATGATAAGTCCGATCCCTGCCTGAATGAATAAGGCTTCTTGCTTTCGAACTTTGGGTACGGGTAGAAGATTAATCCGAATCATATGGGCTTATCCCCCAACCGCCGCGATGCCAATCCGACGACCACGGTACTCATCGGCCCCAGATCCCGTAAGTAGTCCGGATCGAAATCTTTAGGATTAAAGGAAAGATTCTTGAAGGGGTCCGACAAACTCACTTTGGTATTTAACGTTTCCTCGAGAGCATCTTTCAAGCCGGCAATCTTAGCGGTTCCTCCACTTAAAATGAGGCGGCTCAGGCTGAGTCCCGGCGACGTGGCCAAATAGAAGTCAATACTACGCTGAATTTCAACCGCCAACGCTTCCGATGTACTACGAAGAATCGCACCAACTTCTTGCGGCACAACAGCTTCCGTTGTGGATTGAGAGCTGCTGATATTTCCTCCGAGTTTTAAGGCTTCGGCTTCTTCATAGGACACATTCAACTGTTTCTGAATTTCCTCGGTAAATTGATTTCCACCCATATTGATATCTCGTGTGAATGCGGTAATCCCGTTATTGAGAATATTGATATTGACAAGGCTCGCTCCAACATTGACAAGAGCCACAATTTCACCTGGGGCGGGTTCTTCGTTAAGATCGAAACAGTTCTCAATGGCAAAAGAAGCAACATCCACGATCAAAGGCTTAAGACCGGCTTCCGAGATCACGGCCGTATATTCCTGAATGATATCCTTTTTTGCTGCCACCAATAAAACATCCATTTGCCCCGATTCATCTCCGGCCCGACTTAAAACCTGTGTGTCCAAATTCACATCATTAATGGAAAACGGAATATACTGCTCGGCTTCCCACTGAATACTTTCCGTCAATTCATCGTCACTCATGGCTGGCAGCGTAATTTTTTTGATAATAACAGAGTGTCCAGCGATTGAGGTCGCCACTTCCCGAGCTTTGATTTTGTGTCGTGCCATAAGATCCCGGATGCCTTCAACAACCGCACCCGAATTCATAATCGCACCGTCTACTATGGTCTCCGCTGGAAGTTTATGAAGTCCAAATTTGACGAGCTTCCACGCGCCGCCTTTGGCTTCTTTGAGCTCCATAATCTTAATGGAGTGACTTCCAATATCTAGACCGACTAATCCTCTTGCCATGTGGCTCCTTGTGATAAAAAAGAAGGCATTGGTCTCAGTACCATCGTACCGAGCCTGTCCCGTGAACGCAAGTTTTCCAAATAATTTCAAGCACTTAGGGGCATCGCATTAGGCGCAGTGCATGGTGAAATGAAGTTTCAATCAATTCCGACGCGTTGTGGAGAGATGAATATTATATATTTTATCGTTCTTACCTTTCCAAAGAATCACCACAACCATGGCACGCTCGCTTGAATCCGAACCCGGTTGGTAGGTCCTGAAATAACGCAGATATTGTCCCGTTGGAATATTGCTCGCGGTAAGACTGCAGATCGATGTGTTTCCCGAAAAATCGCTCCCACCGGTCAGATTGGATTCGATTAAGTCGAAAGTCATGGCATTTGTTCCCAAGACTCCGGCAACTCCACACGTTTGATTACTCGTGGAAGGCCAATAGTCATCCAAAGACGAATCCCCTAATCCCCCCTGACAAAGAAGACCGCAGGACGGGCAAGCGCTTGAAATGACATTGGCACCCGAGCAATCTGGAATGGAGGAAAACGCTTGAAGTTTTAATGTGTCCATAAGGTCCGCGCCAATCGTCGTCGCTTCGGAAATTTGCTGTGACAACGTATTGGATTTTAAAACCACAATTGTGATCCCCGCTAAGCCTAAAAGACCGATGGCGAGAACCAACATCGCGACTAAAACTTCAACAAGAGTAAACGCTGATATTTTCTTTTTCTTTTTCTTTTGCATACCCATTAATAACACGTATCGGATCCAGACGATCGACTTCCCGGAATACATTTTCTCATATTCACGACTCCGCCACTACCAACCGTAATAAAATAGCCGCCACACTCTTCTGAGGCATCTCCCGGATCACAATCATCGAGCCCCACCTGAAGCGCAATCGTATTACCCGTGGAGTCCGTAGATCCTGACGGAACATTAACCGAGCCATTGGACGAACTAAACCAAATGGTATTGCTCGCCGCGCCACTCGTGGAGGAGCTCCAGTCCGAAACGGCATTCGATGACGTCGCGACCACCCCCGACCCAAAAATATTCGTAAAGGCGACACCTATTGGAAGCGCCTGAGGACGGCGATCGAAATCCCAGTATTCGAAACCATCGTTACTTTCGGCAATAGCATTCGCATTGTAACAATTAGAAACCCCCGTGTCCGCATGAGACATTCGAATAATGGCGTAATAACGAATAAAAGCTGAGTTTTTCGTCATATAGCCGTTGGAGTCGTCGGTTTCCGATTGAAGCGCGGGTTGGCAGGATTTATTTTCACAAAAAATAAATCGTGTCGGACAAGACTTAAAGAGCGCGGAAGTTCTCGCATAACTGACGTCAGACTTCAGGGCTTCGGCCGCACTTTCTAATCGAGACGTTCGCATTCGGGAATTTAAAGAAATTCCACCGATAATGCTCAAAACGCCTACGATGATGAGTACAATAAGGACTTCAGTTAACGTAAAACCCAAATATTGCCTTTTCCGAAAAAACGCCCTCATGAACCTTCATTATCTCGAACTTTCGTACCGAAGACTATGAGAAAGGTGGATCCGTGACTCCGACCGCGCAAAGCTTGCACGATCGGGATTGCAACTGAAATCTTTAGCGGCGCGTCTCTATTTGTATTGAAGTCCGGGATCTTTATCGAGCATATAGCGCTCTAAGCCATAGCGCTTAATTTTATAAAGGAGCGCCCGATGGGAAATTTCCAAAAGCTTAGCGGCCCAGGTTCGGTTTCCGTTAGTCTTATCCAAAGCTTTCTTAATAAGTTCCTGTTCCATAATGGCCATCATTTTTTTGATGGAAAGTTCGTTTGCCGCCGCTCGAATGGCTGGATTAATTTCAACATTCCTAACCACGTCGGGAAGATTTTGAGCGCTCAACTCGTCCGAATGTTCCATCACCATGGCCCGTTCAATCGTATTCTCAAGTTCACGAACATTTCCCGGCCAGGAATAGTCCGTCAGGAACTGAAGAGTTTCCGGAGAAGTTTTTTCTATTTTTTTGCTCATCTCCTTATTGAATTTTTTGATGAAGGTATTCACAAGCAAAGGAATATCTTCTTTGCGCTCCCGTAAGGCTGGCAAATGAATTGGCAAAACGTTCAGGCGATAATAAAGATCTTCACGGAATGTTCCCTTTTTAATCTCTTCGCTTAAATTTTTTAAAGTTGCGGCAATCAGCCGAACGTCAATTTTGGTAACACTTCCGGCACCAACACGTCTAATTTCTTCCTCCTGAATGGCCCGCAATAATTTGACCTGAAGGGCCAAGGGCAAGTCTCCAACTTCATCCAAGAAAAGGGTCCCGCCGCTGGCTTCCTCAAAGAGACCCTTTTTATCCTTATTGGCCCCAGTAAAAGCTCCCTTAACATAACCAAAGAGTTCCGATTCCAAAAGGTTTTCAGGAATCGCGCTGCAATTAATGGCGATAAAAGGTTTGTTGGATCGAGGAGAATTGAAATGAATAGCCCGAGCAATGAGTTCCTTTCCGGACCCGCTCTCTCCGGTAATGAGAACCGTTGTTTTATAATCGGAAATTTTGCGAATCGTATCGAAAATCTCCAACATTCTTGGAGAGCGAGCGATGATGTTTCCGAAAGAAGTTTCCTGATGAAGAACCCTCTTTAACGATTGATTTTCAAACATCAGGGTTTCTTGTTCCGTCAAACGCTGAAGTCTGAGTAGAATCTCATCCGCCTTAAAGGGTTTACTCACATAATCGTAAGCACCCTTTTTCATCGCCTCGATGGCGGTATCCACATTCCCAAACGCGGACATCATGATCACGGGCAGTTGCCGGTTTAAATTCTTCGTCGATTCCAGGAAGGTTAAGCCATCCATTTCCGGCATTCGAATATCGCAAAGAACGAGATCATACGTATTGCTTTTAATTTTACTTAGGCCTTCTTTTCCATCCTGTGCTGTATCGATATCATAGCCCTCGCGAGCTAAGAGCACGGAAAGCATATGACGCATCCCACTTTCATCATCGACAATGAGAACCTTTTTTTTATCTTCTGCGGCAGTAACTAGCGACATGAAAGAATCCCCTCCCCCGAGGTCAGACGCAGTATGAAAAAACTGCAATCCCAGCTCGAAAAAAATGCCTATGTACTCTGTAGCCTTGCATTAATTTTATATTAACGCTTTGCGCGTGCCTAGGGGTCAGGGCACTTAAGTGCCAGGTAACCGCGCTTAACACAAATGATTTCAAGGACTTACCTTTTTCATGTCAGACCAAACCCTAAAGAGTGATCGGCTTTCCTTTGGGAAGAAAAATTGAAAACGATGTGCCATAGCCAAGGGCCGAACGAACAACAATGGCGCCACGAAAACTTTCTACAATACTTTTGGTCACATAAAGTCCCAGGCCGGTCCCCTTGCCGGGAGCCTTTGTCGAGAAGAAGGGTTCAAAAAGTTTTTTTTGATCTTCTTCGGCAATTCCCCCTCCGTTATCTTCAATACTGGCAACCCAATAGTTTTCGGGTTTCAAAGCTCGAACGACGGACGTATCAAATTCATGCCCATCGTTGGATCCAGCTCGATAAACCGGAAGTTTTCGAGAAACACAACGGAGTTTAATCTGCCCCTGTTCTTTAGGCGTCGAACGATTTTCGATGGCATACTTCGCATTCAATAAGAGGTTTAAAAAAACCTGAACTAACTGATCTTCTTCCGCCATCACCTCCGCCTGATCGTCTTCGAATTCAAAATGCACATCGATATCCCGCGGGATTTGTGCCAATTGCAGACTACGAACCATGACAGGTTTTAATGGAATGCATTTAATTCGATCCTGAGTCGGGCGGGCTTGCTGAAGAAGGGCTCGAATAATTTTACTTATTCGGTTTGTCTCGGCTTCAATGCGGTCACACAATTCGATATCTTCCGCCGACATTCCCGATGTTTTAGTCATCGCCCGACGCAAGATGTCGACATAACCTGAAATGGCCCCTAAAGGATTCCCCACCTCGTGCGCCACTCCAGCGGCTAACCGACCGATCGACGCTAATTTCTCGATCTGGAGTTGTTCGTTTTGTTGAGCCTCAATTTCTTCGTTGGCCCTCTTCAAGGACTCAATTGTTAAAACAAGTTTTTTTTCCTTCTCCTGGATTTTATGAGCCATTTCATTGAGCGCTTCCGCGACATTACCAAGTTCATCATAACGTTCGACATGACAACGTGCCGACCAATTTTCATCCAAAAACTCTTTTGAAACACGGCTTACATGCGAAATAGGAATCAAAATATTCCGACGAAAGAGAAATAAGTAACCCAAGATCACAAGAATGGCGCCAATGAAAAGAGTAATGAGAAAAACTTTGTATTTAAAAACTGTTAGCAACTGCTGTAACGGCGAATCAACGGGAATTTCGGACCTCAAAAGGAATATGAACAAGCCCTCGGTAATCACAAGGGTACAAATGGTGATCAAACTGAG
>CAZSZT010000028.1:0-9543 GCA_964611175.1 uncultured Bacteriovoracaceae bacterium | reverse complement strand
CAATTTGCTTTCCTTTTCCTTCTCTAATTAATTTTTGAATCTTCCTAACTCTTCCCGGGAAGAGTTCTGGAGAGAAGGCCAAAAAATAAAAATCCCTGATCATTTTTATTTTTTGGCTACACCATCGATCATCTTGTCCGGGCAAGATGGAATGCAAATTTACTTCCACTTAATACTGCAACCCATGGCCGCAGTCTGTTGTTGGCGAGGGGTCTTGCCGGAAAGAAGATCGTCGATTGCGTCTTTAAGATAGCGATGTTTTGCCGCCGACGGATCCTTATGATTATCATCCAATCTTCCATGATACTGGAGCTTTCGACCGGAATCATAAACATAAAACTCAGGCGTACAAGCCGCATTAAAAGTTCTTGCAACGTCTTGAGTATCGTCTCGTAGATAGTCAAAGTTGAACTTCAATTGAGCGGCGCGCTTTTGCATTTCCGGAAATGAATCTTCCGGATGCGACTGATCGTCATTTGAATTAATGCATACAAAAGACACATTTTTAGATTTAAAGTGGGCCGCCAAATCGATAAGACGCGGTTCATAGGCTTGAACATAGGGGCAATGGTTACAGGAAAAGGCCACCACCAAAACAGGACTCGCCTTGTAGTCATCTCGCGAATGCTTTTTGTTATCGACTCCTAAAAGACTGAAATCGGGACAAGGGACATTAAGTTCTATGGGTTTTGTTTCTGTTGGCATACAACCCTTAGAGCTGGATTTCTTCGCTGAATCAAGAATCTTTTTCTTTGGTCGAGATTATGGCTAAACTACGTCCATCGATGAATATCCTAAGTCTCATTTTTTTTTGCTTTAATCTCCAATTCAAGCCCTACTGAAAATTCTTTAAAAAAACTTCTCTCCTATAACCCAGAAAATACAAAATGGGACAGTACGATCCATCAACACCATTATACCGACCTAAATCTCCAACAAAGCGTGAGGGCAAATATTTCGACTTTAATTGAGAATCCTGAAAAATTTTTAAACCTTGTCGAAGAACTTTCACAAGAAGAACGCGCTTTCCTCGCCATGGATTCACTCAACTCTCGAACCGACTGGATCGATCTCCTCTCCGTCGAACTTAAACTCCGGCTACAAAAACAATGGAAAAATACATTTTCCACTCCTTTTAACCATAGTGAATTATGGTCCCTCGCCAAATATCGGCTTAAGAAAATTTTTCAACCCGCCCTTGAGCTTTCTACGGGCGTCTCGGTTTTTCGGGAACCCGGGATGGAATCCACGAAGGCTGTGATCGCTTGTGCCGATGGCAAGTCAAAGATTTCAAAAGCTCGTCTTATTCAAAAGATGAAGGTGGCTGAAATTCATTTTGATTTCGTCGACCTTAAAAAATTAAAATCAGCCCCATGGAAATGTGGGAGCCGGAATCTAGAAATCACTCAGCGGACTTTTGACCTTCCGAAGAATTGGAAATGGCACCCCACCTCATTTAAACCACAAGATCCTCAAGTCTTGCGTGTCTTCGCAAGTCTTGGTCTTGTGGAAAGTATTCCAAAACTGATGAAAGAAGCCACTCTCGCTTACTTTCGGCTTCAGGGGAATTACGAGTTAATCCATGAACGAGGGGTCCATTTAAGATCTGAAATTGAAGCGCACCTCAAAACAACAGACGTTTTTATGCCCCTCATTGATCTTCCGAACCAGGGAAATCAATTTGGATTTTTTAACCCTGCGGAATCAGGACTTCTCTTGGAGCTTGAAAAAACTCTCGAAACTCCAAGAGGCCAAGCTAAGATCCTGATGACTATTCTCTTGCCTCCTTTAAAATCAAAGGAAAGTCGTGAGAAGTTAAAAAATGAAAAGGGAACGAGCTTTAATCAAAAGCAACTGGCTGAAATTTTTGCCGCGCGAGGAAGCCCTCTTGTTTTGGTCGATCTTGCGTGCTTTTCGAAAAATTTTATAAAGGATTGGGCTCCTCCCTTTCTTCTAAACAAATCTCATTCCGACAATAAACTTCCCGTTATCATTGGATCGAAACGCGGGCAAAGGGGTGAGGGAGTTGCCGATATTTTGCCTCAAGTCGAAATTATCCTTTATGCCTTAGATCAATGGGTTGAAACCCAATCCTTCGAAATATTTAAATCGAGTCTTGATGATGGCAACCCAAGCATCCGCCACTTCAACGAGATCCTGAGTTATTTTGAATGGATGGGAATGAATCCTCTCGAGGATTCGTTTCAGCCTGTTTGGAGTCACGATCCACCCTATTCCCAATTATGGACGGCTCGGAATCGAAGCGTCATTGAAATACGCGAGGATTCTCAGCTGAAACTTTATAATCCTTTGCCTCGTCTCTAAATCGAACAACCTCGGCAGGGTTTCCCATGGCAATGCCGCAGTCAGGAATATTTTTGGTGACGACAGCCCCTGCACCGATGACGCAACCATTGCCGATTCTCACACCTTTTAAGATTGTCACATGAGCTCCAATCCAAACGTCGTCTCCAATGATGATTTTTTTACTCACCAGGGGTTGGGAATTCATGGGAGTCCCCGCTGCCGTTCCGTGATCTCTCGACCAAATCACGGTCTGCGGCCCCACCATGACATTGTTTCCAATTTCAATTTCACCAAGAAGGTGGCAATTCGCATTGAAATAAAAATTTCGCCCGATTTTTATTTTTTCTACGCCAACAAATCGACAAAAATCCTCGATTTTACCCGGCCCCACAAATTCAGTATTTTTGAGATGTAACATTCGGCCCATCGAAATGCCTTTTCTTTTTAGAGCCTGTTTGTAGACTGCAAATTTAAGAACTCGAAATAATTCCTTCAACATGGCCGGAGTATCCTCATCACTAGATTCTTCATGGTATAGAACAGATCCATAACAAAGGGAATGGGATCGACCCAATCCCAGACGGCAAAAGCCTTTTGAGTTCGTCCTGCCGAAATATTATTCCAAAATGTTTTAAAATAAGATTTTGTAAAAAGAAGATTTAAAATCTCATGCTTCATATAAATGAAATGGATTTTCGGTATCGTCTTTTGCGAGGGCGACGAGATTTCGTCATGAAGGGCATCAGCCATTTGGTAAAGGGGTAAATTCACTCCGCTTAAAGCTCCTAACCGATGCCACATCATCGAACGAAGGTTAATCTCGGTAAGCTTATACTGAGAATCCCGGGAATCAAATTTAAATTCAGGCTCACAAATTCCACGCAGCTGAAGGTGTTCAATAAGTTTCTTTCCATAGCCTCGCAGAAGCTCTGGGCCTTCATTGGAAGCCGATGAAAAGACTCCCCGAGTAGAAGGATATTGACTTAATTTTCTCCCGAGCCAATCCGCCCGAATCATTCCATTTTGATCAACAAAAACCGTATAAGCATAAATCGACGAATCCATCCCAGGAATAAATTCCATGGCAATTAAATCGGTGGATCCTTCTAAAACAGAACTAATTTCGTCAAAGTTCTCATTTAGTTCTTCCTGCGATTTTAAAATGAGGTTTCTAAAGCTCTTCCCAGAAAGATCCGCACGAAATCTAGGTTTTAAAATCAGTGGCCACTTCAGATCACTCAAGCTCCTCAGCTGGTCGGTTGATTGAATGAGAAAAAACTTCGGACAGGGAATCCCAAGGTCCTTACAAACTTCATATTGATGAATTTTATCTAAACACCGCGAAAGATTGTTGGTATTAAAAGGCAAATAACAAAAAGGACTAATTTGAGTTTTGAGTTTGTTTAAAATCTCCAGATAATCGTCATCCGTTGGAAAGGGTACAATAAAATCAAATTTCGATTTCAGACTTTCAAATAGACGAAGGTACGCATCAGGGGATTTCTCAACTTTGCAAAATTGATCCGTCCATCGGCTTCGTTGTGCTAAACACGACGCCTCGGAACTTACTAAAATCTGGATATCTTTCTGTTCCCGTAACGATCGAACAATCCCAAGTCCATTCACATAGCCGCCCATCACCAAGGCGCAAGTTGTTCGAACCTCTGGGTCTCCCCCCGTCATTTATTCAGGGTAGCGGGGAATAGGTCTAAGAAGTCAATGGAATCTGCCATTCGCAGGAAATGGTCCGGAAGCGGGATTTAAGAACCAGATGAGGAGGCTGATGAGTAGTGATGGGGCTTCCGTGCCACAAGGAGGCGATGACAGCTGTTGCAACAAAAAATAAAAGTAAACGATTTTAATGGGTTAAAAAAATGATGATCGTGGTACAGAACTTGCAAACATTATAAAACTAAGAAAAATCAAAACTAGGAGTTTTTATGAGTAAATTTCAAAATACAATTTTCAGTCTAATGTTCACTTTCATCTTACTACCCATTAGCACTTATGCTCAGGCTTCTAATCAAGTTGGGGAAGAGGAATTAGCAAAGCAGCTTGAGATTGCAAAGAAACTCAAAAGCTACAACAATCCTAATTCGGTTATGACTTCGTTTGCTCGTACTGAGTTCTATCTAACAAATAAGTGGATTATAAAAAATGCAGGTCGATTAAGTATGGAACAGATTAAGGCACTACGAGATGTATCAGGATTTTCGGCGGTTACCTCCGTCCCGGCTCATTCAGAGACTTACAAGGATGTCTTTTATGATTCCTACCGCGATGGCCTTATGTTGGGTGCTGATATTACGGAACGGCCGCTTACTGACATCAAAGAGATTGCGGACAAGTTTGATACCCCGCAAACAACCTATAAAATTTTATCTGAGTTTATTTACCAGAGATTAGTATCTAATAAGCCTCTTTCCAAAGAAGAGGCGGATGAAGTAAGAATCTATTTTGATTCAAAGTTCTTGGGGATAGAGATTTTTGATAAAACTAAACTCTATACTTACAAAATGACTGACGGAACCACAGTTTTTTTAAATTATGAAAAGTTGGGTATGTATGAAACGTTAGGGGGTGGGGAAGGCAGACCAAATGTTCGTACAATTTCGTCTTTTGATCTAAACGAGGACGTATCCAAACTTAGAGATCTGATATCCGCTGCTTCAGACGACAAGGCATTATCGGCTTCCGTCACCACTCAAGAAGGAGTTCAAGCATTGACGACCAATATGCCAATCGCGCTAACAAAAACTGGAGCCTCCCCCGATAATAGCGAGGCTATAGATCTATTGAAAAAATGATGTGCGCGGGGAAAAAACCTAAGATTAAAGGTGTTTAGGTCCCGCCCTTTATAAAGGCCCCATAGGGAAGGCGTCAATTTGGATACATCTTTAAAGAATAACCTTTGTGAAGAAAAGCTCTCAAAGTTTGTTCCTAGGAATAGTTGTCGATGAACTTTCCGATCGAAAACTAGCGCAACGATTCAGCTAGTACCATTGCCTTTTCACCTAGAATATCCATTTCAGGCGTCAGGGGATAAGACTCAAGAATAAAAAGTTTCGACGAGTTTGGTTCGCTTCTTTCCCTTTAATCTGAGTATTGCAGGCAAGCCATAGCTTTGATTGAGTTGTTGAGCAAGTGTATTGACGGTTTTCTGAACCCGTTCTAAAAGAGGGGCCAAATACCCGTTGAACCAACGCCTCGCTTTGGGTCAACGGGTTTCAATCTAATACCTTCGGAGGTTTTTTCATGAATCGAATTCTTAGCAGTTTATTTATCTTTCTTGTGTGCGTCAGCGCTGTTCAAGCTCAGTCTAGTTTTAAAGTACCCGATTTAAAGGGTGCCCTGGGTATCGAGGCTGGTGACTACAAATTTTATGATCCCACTCAAGTTCAGATTAACGAATTAAATGAAGCCTTTTCTCGGGCTGAAACCGATCGAGATTTTTATTTTGATTATATTAGCAAGATGAATGACGACCTTTTGGAAATCATTAAAGTGGTTCGTGCACCAAAGAACAGCCTGGCTCAAATGAGCCAAGATTCTTTAGCAGGCGCCGGTCCAGCGGATCATCTTAAATATTTGGAATTTGTTCGAGATTATCAAACGCGAAAAGAGGGCCTTCTTTTAAAAGCAAGAAGCTTAGCAACTTCCATGGAAGCTTTGGCCCCATCAAAAATCGCTTTGGAGTCTAGTGAAGCAGAAAAGCAAATGGAAGAAATTCCTCAGTATTCAAATATCAATTTTTCCCAGGCTGTTGAAATTTACGAGACGTCTTTAGCTAACCTCGAAGAATTCGCTAAAAGCCTTGGCTACAAAATTAAATTGAGGAATGGAGTTATTCAAGAAATTGCTCCAGATCGGGGCTTAGGACTCGATCTTAAAATCAGTTATGTCGTTTATTCCGATGAGGAATTGGATGAGATGCAAAAACAGATCAAATTATGGCGAGAATATGATCGAGCCCAAATGCAAACGGTTAGCAGTTTTGCAACTTACGGCCGTCAAAGAATTCAAAATTTTATTGAAAATTATGGAAAGAATGAAAAATATCGCCCCCGAGATAATACGGCCCTGGAAAATATGGTAAAAGTTGCTGAAGAAATTAGTAATTATTTTTGGGCGAGAGATGCGGTTCGTGCTGTTTATGGCCTTCCCCTTGGGGCTATTTATGGAACCTACAAAACCCAGTGGTTTATGTTCGACCGGTTTAAGCTTGGCGATATCCTTACCTTTGAACAGCAACTTGCCTATTCAGATGCCGATCTAGATAAGCTTTCAAGAAACAATATGGAGGCCGTAAAAACAGCCAAAGCTCAACGAGCACGAGTCACCCAAGGGGGGCAGATTGAAGAGCAACAAATTTTCGGAGATCTTGAATCTCGAATTAGCGAAGCGGAAGAAGACCTATCTCTTAAAATCGCGGATGGCGAAGTGGGCGTTCTCTCCAAGATTAATTCTTTTGGACAATTCCTGTTAGGACGTAGAGCTCTGGCCGATGTTTATTACTATATGCTCAGACTCCTTTTAGCAGATGTCGCTAGCGAACGAACTCTTCGATCGGGTGGGCAACAAGCCATGATCGAACGCTACAAACAACGTTACCGAAATACCCAGCTTCATCATATCGATGACGATAACAAGGAAGAAATTTCCCAGGTGAAATATTTCGACTCTTTGTATGCTCTTTATTTCAAACAAGGCAATAATGCTGAAGGTGGAAAGCCAAACCGTGGAGTTGGCCCAGGAGGAATGACTGCGGGAGCTCAAAGTTTAACGAAGTTTGCGAATGACCTTCGATTACTCGGAGCCAGAAAACAAAACGATCTCAATCGAGCATGGCAAAACGAACTTCTTCTATGGCAAGCGAGCCAATTGGGAGATTCAGGTAGCGATGTGATTAATCAGGCAGAAGAAGACATTTTTGGCGATGACCAATAAAGAAAAGCTACCTCATGAAGCAAAGATATCTCATTGTCCTTTGTATAATCATCTGGAATTGGGGAGCATTAAGCTCCCCAATTCTAGCAAGCCCTAATATCTGCACGTTTCGAAGCAAGATCGTTCCACCCTCTTCTCCTTCATGGCAGCCAGACGCTAGTCCTTGTGATCGCCGAAGTATTCCGCTCGGTAAACGAACCGGCGGAAGGGATTTAAGGTTAGAATGTTCTTCCGAGGTCGATAATCATGTCCGACGAAACTTTCCGTTAACCCAAAAAAATCTCGATGAAATTTGGGACTTTGAAGTTCTCGAAGATTGGGCGGGAATGCAGAAATATCGACAAGAAATCGAGCCGAAGATCGAATGGAAAGGACAAATTCCCTACGAAACTGTCGAGGTATGGGAATGGACGGATTGCAGATGGGGTTACGATTTAAGTTGCCCCAAGAAAATGGTGACAAAGACCCATGTCGTTACGGACTCAGATGGAAAATCACATACAGAAACCTATATAGATTACGAAGACCAGCCTTGTTGGCATGATGAAGATATTACGGAAGCTCGCCATTGTTCTTACGAAACCATGACCTATGACGCCGAGTTTCGAAGACCTTCACTGGATGAATGGAATCCCGCATCGCCTGGCTACCATGCCGAACTTCCAAATAAATACGATCTTCTCCCTTCGGAACAGGAAGTCGTCCAAGTTTATAATGCCTCATCTTCGTTTTTAAAGGGCGTTCTTAACGGGGGCCGATCTCGAGATATGGACCCGACGGTGGAAGTCGGGAATGCTTGGAACAAATATAGTTCTACAGAAACCTTCGACAACGGAAGCACAACGGCGCAATGTGTCTTCGGCCACGATTATCATATGAATGTGGTTATTGACACAATCGAACGAATCGTTCGGAAAACACCGAATGCTTTTAAAATTCCCGTGGATGAATTTGGACAAGAAGTCTCACCCTTTGTTGGAAACGAAGTCGAAACCATTGATCGCAATGGAACTCTCGAAGACGTTATCGTCAAACCAACAGAACTTGGATTAACCGATACAAGCTCGGTCATTATTGATTCTCTTTCTCGGGTGTCCAGAAAAATGACAGCGGAAATTGAAAAGGTAAAAGAACAAGAAGGGGTAAACTCAAATGTTTCGAATCAGCAACTTATGGCTTCTAAAAAATCCAAAAAAAGTAAGGAGGGCTTTTGGAAGGATACGCATGTTGAAATCGTTCTTTATGAAAGAAATTCTATTTTAGAAAGAGACGTACGAAAAACCGAGAGATTCCATACGCGAGGAGCGGATGCTATCGCCTTTCAAGATGATAAAAGCCGCGATCAGTATCGGATTCGATTAGACGATTTTTATATCGCCGGAGCTCCCGGATTTATGGAATGGGCCACCTGGTTTGAAGCCCATTTAATACCGGGAAAGGATTACGATTTTGAAATTCGAATGTTTCAAGAAGGTGTTCCGTTTTATACGCAGAAAACTCTCCTCGGGGGAATTCCCTGGAGCGATCCACTCGCTCTTCATTTTCATCGAGCCAAAGGTTTCGATAAACGCGGCTCTTGGACAAGGTTTAGAAATTGGAGACAAGAACCGTTCTGGAAAAAACTCATTACGAGGCCGTTTTGATATGAAAAAAATATTTTTAATCGTGGGAATTTGCAATTTTGTCTTTATACTTAAATCTTATGCTCATCCTCTTTCCTTTTACCGGGAGGTGGGCAGATCCGAAAAGGAAGCTAAAGCTTTAGAAAGAGTTGAATCCATTCGATCTTTACTTGGATTTGAGGAACTTTCTCTTCGTCTTGAAAATTATCCTTCCGAAAACGTACGCTCTCACCGACGCTTTTCTTCTTCAATCTTTAAATCAATTGTCGATAATGCGGTCTCAAAACTTTCGATGAATGAGCGGTATGCAGTACCCAAGGTTTTTGATCCTTCCAAAACCCGAGAACAGTTAGACCAAGAACTCTATGAAAGGAGAAAAGCCCTCATAGAATCCGTGATTCCCGATTTTTCAATTATTCGTGAAAGTGTCTACCGACAATCCCAGCTCCAAACAGACACCCTGGAAGAAGCAGATTTTGAAAAAGAAATAACGTCAAAGATTTCAGATTATATTAAGCAATATCAGCCCAAAGAAGAACACTCTATCGAAGCTCTCTTAGGCTCTTTAGTTTGGGCAGAAATCTATGAAGGTCATATTCTCCGACTTATTTTTAATAATTCAAACGGTCCAAAACTTAAAATGAGTCTCAGTATGCTCATTACTTTT
>CAZSZT010000027.1:0-9581 GCA_964611175.1 uncultured Bacteriovoracaceae bacterium | reverse complement strand
AAAGAAAAACACCTGAATGATTCAGGTGTTTTTCTTTGGCGTCCCCAATTTCATACTGGATGAACCGCCTAAAGTCCATTTTAACGAGGAGATTACACCCTCAGTCCATCGGAGTGATTTAGGTAGCTCATAATCAACCGTTTCGGCCCAGAACACAAGTCTACGGAGCATAAGTGATAGACATAGGCAAAATGAAATATTAAGCCTATGGTTCATATCGCATTAACACTTGCCTGCGAATACGCTTTTAATTCTCACCTATAGATTCGTGACAAGTCTTTGACATGCAATGCTTGAATCCGGCCAACAAGCAGACAGGATTGGACCATGCACAGTAGAGCAGAAAAGTTCAAAATAGATCATTCGCCAACACGGTCGCTAACAGTTCTGAAAGGTAGTCTGAAAATGGATAAGGTGACGTCAAAAGCAAAAGAATTTTTCATCGTAGGCATTGGAGCCTCAGCGGGAGGATTAGAATCATTCCGAGACCTACTTAGTCATTTGCCAGTCGATTCAGGCATGGCATTTATATTCGTTCAGCATTTAAATCCCCAACACGTAAGCCAACTGACTGAAATTATTTCCAAATCAACGGCTATGGCTGTGATGGAAGTGGAAAACAATACTTTAGTGGAACCGAATCGTGTCTTTATAATTCCGCCCAATAAGAAAATGATTATCTCAAAAGGGGTTCTTAAATTAGCGCCAAAGAATGGAGAGATGGCGCATCCTTCTGTAATTGATGTTTTCTTCAACTCTCTTGCCGAAGACCGGAAAAATCATGCCATTGGAATAATTCTTTCAGGAATGGGGGCTGATGGTGCAATAGGACTTACCAAAATTAGAGCTGAAGGGGGAATTACTTTTGCTCAAGACAAGTCTGCAAAATACGACGGCATGCCACAACAAGCGATTGCCACAGACTCCGTTGATTTTATTCTATCTCCTGAGAAAATTGCCAAACAACTCATACGTATTAGTCAGCATCCCGATATCGATTATGGAAAATCATCGGATAGTTCCGGCGCTCATTTGCCTTCCGAAACCACCGAAAACAATATGGATGACAATCTCACCAAGCTTTTGATTCTCATCCGAAAAACAACAGGGATTGATTTCACTCACTATAAACAGAATACTTTGAAACGGCGTATTTCTAGGCGAATGGCCATTAGAAAAATAGAAAAATTATCGGATTACGTTCAATTTCTTGAAGTTCATCCTTCGGAGCTAAAGGCCTTGTCCCACGATCTTCTCATTAAAGTAACCAGCTTTTTTCGAGATCCTGAAGTCTTTCAAGAGCTAAAGAATGTTGTATTTCCAAGCATCTTAAATGCAAGAAAAGCGAAGGCAGACTCGGCGACACCGATCAAAGTGTGGGTTCCTGGATGTTCCACCGGTGAAGAAGTTTATTCCATTGCTATCGCTTTGCTGGAATTTTTGGATAGCCATACGCCTATCCCCATTCAACTTTTTGGAACCGATGTTAGCGAGGTTGCAATTGAGAAGGCCCGTACTGGTTTCTATAGTGAAAATGAAGTCAGCTCGGTTTTGCCAGAGCGTCTCAAGCGTTTTTTTGTTAGAAAGGACGATGGATATAGACTGAACAAATCCGTGCGTGATATCTGCGTTTTTGCTGAGCAGGACGTAACAAATGATCCTCCTTTTTCCGCACTCGATCTCATTAGTTGTCGCAATCTTCTGATTTATTTCGAATCCAGTCTTCAAGAAAAAGTCATTCCTCTTTTTCATTATGGTCTCAAGCCAACGGGCTATCTTGTATTAGGCAGTGCGGAGGCTTTAGGTTCTTTCGGGCATCTCTTCGCCCCTATCGGTAAAAAACATAAAATTTATTCTAAAAAATTAGCGATTAGACAGAATTATTTCCATTTTTCTAAGAAAGATGGAAAAGAAAATTTTATAAGTGAGCCACGAATTGAGTCCAGAGATCGACCCATTTTAAACCATACGGACTTTCATAAGGAGGTGGAACGAGCCATTATCGAAAAACTTGCTCCTGCGGGTGTGGTGATCAATGAGGAGAGAGAAGTTATTCAATTCCGAGGCCATACTGGCGACTACTTGGAACCAGCTCCGGGTAGAGTGACTTATAATCTCATGAAAATGGCTCGTGCTAGTTTGCGAGGCGATCTTCATACAACTATTCAGGAGGTGATTAAGCACGACATCCCCATGAGAAAAGGAGGGATAAGGCTGAAAACGAATGGTCATCTTATTCCTGTCTCAATCGAGGTGCTGCCGCTTAAAATAGCAGACTCGAAGGAACGTCATTTTCTCATCTTATTCGAAAAAGGAATCCAAAAAAAAACAAAACGGATTCGAGCTACATCCGAGTCTCAAAAATCCGAAGTTGATCATTTGAAGCAGGAACTTCAGGCGACTCAAGACTATCTTCAGTCTGTCGTCGATAAAGAGCAGACTTTGAATGAAGAGCTAAAGACAACCAACGAAGAAATTTTGTCGACAAATGAGGAGTTTCAAAGCACGAATGAGGAATTAGAAACGGCCAAAGAAGAGCTACAATCTACAAATGAAGAGCTGACGACTCTTAACGATGAATTACAAAATCGGAATCATCTCTTAACGGAATTAAACAATGACCTTGATAACCTCCTTGTCAGTGTTAAACTCCCTCTTCTCCTATTGGATAAGGACCTTCAGCTACGCCGTTTCACTCCGTTAGCAGAAAAACTTTTTAAATTAATGCCCGCTGACATCGGTCGCTCCATCAACGATATTAGGCATCCATTCGATATTCCGTTTGATCAGGTGGTTACAAAGGTCATCCAATCGGACAGTCCGTATGAACAAGATATGCAAGATGAGCAGGGGCATTGGTTTACTCTATGGATACGCCCTTATGTAACCGGCGACCAAAAATCGAGTGGGGTCGTCGTGGTTCTCCATGATGTGGACACCTTGAAACGTACTCATCATTTTTCGAACGCAATCATTAAAACGATGAAGGCTCCACTTCTCGTGCTCGATTCGACCTTTCGGATTACTTTTGCCAATCAATGCTTCTACGAAACATTTAAGGTAACGCCAGAACAAACAGAAAAAGCACTCATCTATGAGTTAGGTACTGGACAGTGGAATGTCCCAAAACTCCGATATTTATTGGAAGAAATTTTACCAAAACATATTCAGTTTGATAATTTTGAAGTATCTGTCGAATTTCCAAATATTGGAAAAAGAACAATGCTTCTCAATGCCCGACGCCTAGAACAGGGACCAAAGGAAGCGGGGAAAATCCTTCTTGTCCTAGAAGATATTTCGGAGCGTATGGAGGCTGAGCAAAAATTGGCGAAAATATCGACGGATTTATTGATTGCCAATAAGGATCTTGAGCAGTTCGCCTGCATGGCCTCTCACGATCTTCAGGAACCTTTGAGAACAATGTCTACTTATATGGAGCTTGTAATGAAGCGTTATCAGAGTGCGCTGGATAAAGAGGGCCGCAAGCTCATAACGCAAGCGACTGCCGCCGCTCAAAGAATGCAGATCCTTGTAAAAGACCTATTGCGCTTTTCGCAGACAACAACCGAGGTTGCAAAATCTGAAGCCACCAATTGTTCTGAGGTCGTGACTGAAATCGTAGCTGGACTCGGGCCTCTCATCAAGGAAACCGAGACGAAGATAACCTATGAGACACTTCCAACTATTATGACCGATCGGGTGTTACTGGGTCAGGTTTTTCAAAATCTCATCACCAATGCGATTAAATTTAGGGGGAGCAGCCCATCGCAAGTGCGTATTTCAGCTCACCAAAATGAAAAGGAATGGGTGTTTTCGGTTAAAGATAATGGCATTGGCATTGAAAAGAAATACGCCGACCGTATTTTTCTTGTCTTTCGCCGACTTCATAGTCGTGAAGAATATCCCGGCAGCGGTCTTGGTCTGGCGATGTGCAAAAAAATAGTGGATCGATGTGGTGGTCGAATCTGGTTTGATTCGAAAGTAGGAAATGGGTCAACATTTTATTTCGCATTACCCATGCCCCATCTCGATGAAAAACAAAAACTAAAAGGGGCCAGGATTTTAATTGCCGACGACGCCGAGGATACTCCAGGTCTCATTGGAGACCTTCTATCGGAGAATGGTGCCATGGTTGATTTCGCTAAGAACGGTGAAGAGGCCAGTAAGATGGTCAGGCAAAATCAGACATACGATATTATTTTGATGGATATTCAAATGCCAAGATGCGATGGCATTGAGGCAACATCTCTAATCAGAAAAGGAGGCTACGAAGGGATCATCATTGCCTTCACGGGCCATTCAAGAGGGGATGATAAAAATTATTATTCGAAACTGGGGTTTGATGATTATGCGGAAAAAAATGAACGAATAGCTGAAACCATGCAACTCGTTGAAAAGTATTGGCTAGACAGGAACAAAATGGCGTCCCCTGGGGGATTCGAACCCCCGTTACCTCCGTGAAAGGGAGGTGTCCTGGACCGGGCTAGACGAAGGGGACACTTATGAAGTCATTACTTAATGCGATTTCTAATTTTTGGTCAAATACCGGAATTGATACATTCCAAACATATTGGGTTCGAAACCTTTTACCACTGGACTGATCAGACTAAAATAAACCGAATGAAACAAAGGAATCACCGGCATCTCATCCACAAGAATCTTTTCAGCCTTGGCAATTTCCTTAAATCTTTTGCTTCGATCGGAAATCGAGCCCGAAGCTTTTAAAATCTTATCAAATTCAGAATTTCCCCAACCTGTATGGTTGTTCCCGCCGCCCGTGATATAGATTTCCAGCAAATTGGCTGGATCGGGATAATCTCCAATCCAGGTTTGGCGAGAAATATCGAATTGTTTAGCCGATTGCATCTGCGTAAAAACCTTCCATTCAACATTCTGAAGATTCACGGTCACCCCCAGATGTTTCTTCCACATGGCCTGAACGGCTTCCGCTACCTTGCGATTGGCTTCCAACGTATTGTAAAGAAGGGTCACCGAAGGGAAATTCTTTCCACCCGGATATCCAGCATCGGCTAATAGCTTTCGAGCCGTTTCCATTTGCTTATCAAAAGGCGGAGGCGGCTCAAGAAGAGGTTCGTAGCCCTCAACTCCTGGCGGAACAATACGATTGGTGGGAACTCGCCCATCCTTAAGGACTTTATCCACGAGTTCGCCCCGATGAACGGCTAACGAAAACGCTTTTCGCACACGCCCATCATCAAAAGGTTTTTTCTTCGTATTAAATAAATAAGTTGCAATAGCAAAATTCTGAAGAATTTTAAAATCGGGCTTTCCCCTCAAAGTCGGAACAAGAGACGTCGAAAGATTGGTTTCACCCGTCCAGTCAATTTGCTTGGTTCGATACAAATTCAAAGTTGCCGTTTCATCATTAAGCGACATGGCCACAATATTTTTTAACCTCACGTCGTTGGCTTCACGATAATAGGGGTTCTTCTCCAGAACGATCTTTTGGTTTACTTGCCAGTCGGTCATTTTAAAAGGACCGTTCACGATATAATCTTTCGGAGTTCTCCAGACCTTCGAATTCGCATCATGCATACTTGGATGGATGACGGCGTACTGAGGTTGAGTCAAAAATTCGAGGAAATAAACCGAAGGCTGCTTTAAGTTAATGACAATTTGATCGGCCCCCTTCGTGGAAATGCCGACTTTAGCTTCTAATTCTTTCTTTCGAGGAGTCGAAAATCCTTCGACATATTCCGCAGCGCCTTCGATATAATCAGTAAACCATTGAATGTATTGATTCCCCACATTGGGATCCATCGCTCGGAGAAGAGAAGATTTAATATGTTCGAGAGTGATGGGTTCTCCGTTGGACCATTTTAAATTCTGTCGAATTGTAAACGTATAGGTCTTTCCATCTTTGGAAACCAACCATCTTTCAGCCATGGCCGGCTGGATACCAATATAAGCCTTCGGTCGAGCAAGAAGCCCCTCAAACATCTGAAGGACCAATAACGCATCGTTATGTGTCGTCAGCCGATGCGGGTCAAGACTTTCGGGCTCGGCTCCGTTATTGAAAACGAAGTGGTCGGTGGGGGTCGAAAAGACAAGAAAGGCATTCAAAATAAGGCTAAGTGCTTGCATCGGATAACGCTATCGGAGCCGATATTTTGGTCAAGCTTTGGTCTTAAAAAAAGGCCGAAAGATGCAAATTAAGGGCTTAGCCCCCCTAAAACCGCCGTCCCAAAAGACCCTTTGTAAAAGTCCCTCAAAGGCTGGTAGAGGTCAGTTCTTATGAAGCCGTTATTGGAAATCCGGGACCCCATCCATGGTCCAATTGAAATAGGCCTGGACGAGATTAAAGTAATTGATTCGCCTTACGTCCAGCGGCTGCGGGGTATTAAACAAACCGGATTTGCGGAACTCGCCTTTCCAGGAGCGACTCATAATCGTTACTCGCACTCTCTAGGCGCCTTTCATCTCGCTGGAAAAGCTTTTGACCACGTTTTTCAAGACTTTCCCTTCACGGACGAAACTGAAAAAATGAAGTTTCGATCGGCCCTTCGAATGGCGGGTCTTCTCCATGATGCGGGCCATGGGCCTTTATCGCACGCGATTGAGCAGGCCATGCCCTCAAAAAAAGAGATCCTTGGTGGCGAGGGACAAGCCACTCATGAAGATTATACCGAAGCCATTATTCTTAAGTCTTCTCTCTACGATATTCTTCATAAAATTTATGGCAAGGATATGCCCATAGGAGTGGTCTCTCTCATTCGAAATGAAAACCGAATTCCGGAATTTTTTAAGGCTGGACCCAATAAGGTTTCCCTCTTTCCTGTTCTCTCCTCTTTGATTTCCGGTGAAATCGATGTCGATCGAATGGATTATATGGTTCGCGATAGTCTCTATTGTGGAATTCCTTACGGACATTTCGATCGGGATTGGATTTTTTCGAATCTTGATTTTGTTGAAAAAAATTCGGAATGCTTTTTAGCCCTGGACTCGCGCGCTCTCTATGCGTTCGAAGATTTTTTACTCTCTCGTTACCATCTTTATCTGATGGTTTATTTTCATCACAAATCCGTGATTTATGATGAAATGCTCTTTCAATTCCTTCGGTCCGACGAAAATAAAACGAGGCTTCCAGCCACTGTCGAAGATTATTTAGAAGTAGACGACTATTGGCTTCGATCTCGCTTACGACAGTCCAAAAATCCTTGGGCCGAAAGAATTATTAACCAGAAGCCGTATAAAATGCTTCTAGAAGTTCATTCGGATCAAAGCGAAGAGGCCACTCAAAAGGCAAACGAATTAGAAACAAAACTAAAAAAAGAAAATATCGCCTATTTTCGATCTTCCTCTACAGGCCTTTTGAGTAAGTATTCTCAACTGAATGAAACGCGATCGAATATTATTTACGTCGTGTCCCGCGATCCTCGCTTTACGGCGAATCGAGAAACGGACCTTCCGCTCACCCAAGCAACCGATCTCTTTACTCGTTACCAAAAGAAAAGAATTATCGATCGGATTTTTGCCGATCGAACCGCCTGATCTAACTTAGAGTGCTAGATTTTCGCGAATACTAAGATCGTCGGGAACACGATCCAACACTCTTACAAGATCCTCGCGAATATCGTTTGAGAGTTTAGGTAAAATAACTTTTAAAGTCACAATTTGATCGCCTTTGGTTTTGGCTTTTGGATTTTCAACTCCCTTACCTTTAAGTTTTAAACGCTGGCCGCTTGACGCTCCAGCTGGAATTTTTAAATCCACAATCCCTGTGATCGTCGGAACAGCAACGGTTGCCCCGCTAAGAGCTTCCTTTAAAGTAATCGGAAGATCGAGTTCGATATTGGATCCCGTACGACGAAAATAAGGATGAGGAACAATCTTGCAAATCAAGTAAAGATCCCCCCCATGTCGCCCCTGCCCTGCCACACGTATTTTCGAGCCCGTATCGACTCCTTTGGGAATCGCGACGTCAATCATCGTATCCCCAACACTCACCGTTCGCTTCGCCCCCTTAAGACTTTCCGAAAAACTTAAAGGCAGTTCGAGTTCAATCGATTCTGGGGGCGCCTTACGATGACGAAAGCCTCGCCCTTTGGAACCGAACGCTCCCCCCATGAGAATGTCGCCAAGGATATCTCCCAAATCAAAACCGAAGTCTCCCATCCGAGAGGAATCAAATCCGCCCGTTGACCAGGATTGCTGCCACGCTCGATCGAAATCTTGGCCGAAGTTTCCACTTCCGAATCGGTCATATTTAGTGCGCTTGTCCGAATCACTTAAAACCGCATAAGCCTCCGAAATTTCTTTAAACTTATGTTCGGCTTCCTTGTTATTGGGGTTCAGATCCGGATGATATTGACGAGCCAGCTTTTTATAAGCTTTCTTAATTTCTTGAGCATCGGCTGATTTCGCGACGCCAAGGATTTGATAGTAATCTTTACGAGAAGACATAAGGACTATAACACCAAACGAATCGAGTCATCCGTCTCCCCGGATGTTTTGATAAAAGGCTGCAGGCGTTTGGCAATTGATTCCAACGCTTGACCCGTTTTAGATTCACGGTAGTCAAGCATGAACGGCCTGCCCGCATCGGAAGTGGCCCTCAACTGAGGTTCCAACGGAACATCCCCTAAATAGGGAACCCCTAATTCCAAACAGAATTTTTTCACACCCCCCCGGTCAAAAATGTTCTCTTCATGTTGGCAAGAGGGGCAAATAAAATGGCTCATATTTTCAATGACTCCGAGAATAGGAACCTTCACCCGATTGAACATGGAAATTCCCTTGTGAACATCCAAAATCGAAACTTGTTGGGGCATGCTCACCATAATAGCGCCCGTTAACGGCATCACTTGGCTTAAAGAAAGCGGGGCATCGCCAGTGCCAGGCGGCAGATCGACTAAAAGAATATCTAAACTTCCCCAATTCACATCGTTCACGAATTGTTGAATCAATTTATGAATCATGGGCCCGCGCCAAATGAGACTCTGACCAGGCTCCACTAAAAATCCGGCCGAGATCACTTTCAATCCATAAACTTCAATGGGTTGTATTTTTTTATCCAAAAGAAAAGGTTTTTGATCCATGACCCCGAGCATCATGGGAATACTTGGGCCGTAAATATCACAATCTAAAATACCAACGGTATATCCGAGATTTTGAAAGGCCACACCAAGGTTTACGGTCATCGAAGATTTCCCCACTCCACCTTTACCGGAACCAACCGCCATCATCGTTCCAATCGAATGGGGGGTAGATGCATTTTCAGTCATTTTAAATTCCACTTCCAAAACGGCTTCAGGATCTAAACGATGAAGAGCTTTTTCCATCTGGTAACGCAGCGATTTTTCCACCATAGGATTATGCTCATCTAAAATAAGCTCGACGAAGACCGATTTCTCTTGAATCTCAATCTTCGAAATAAGTTCGGCTTCAAGAATATTTTTATTCGACGCGGGCATTCGCACGTCTTTAAAAACCTCGCGAATGCCCTCCTCTGTTAAATGTTTCAATCCCATAGGTCCTCTTCCCCGATTAATTGGCTCTTTTGAGAAGGTTCATCAAAAAAAGATTTCGGCTCTCATCTTGATGACGATCGCAGCTCACAC
>CAZSZT010000026.1:0-9840 GCA_964611175.1 uncultured Bacteriovoracaceae bacterium | reverse complement strand
ATTCATGATCTGGTTTCTTGCGGGGCTCATCCTTCTAAAGATAGCATTCGCTCTTGGAGTTTTGATCTTGGCCTATAAGCTTTCTCGCCAGAAATTTGAAATCTATCAAAGTAAGCTATTGAACACGGGCCGAGCCCTAAAGCTCAACTATTCTGAGAGCGAGAATCTTCCAAATTCCCTTTTGAAACACATTCGACTAGCGGCGCGGGATCTCTTTCGTCCCGTCTTCATTTTGTCTCTTGGCCTTGCCGGCCTCTATTTTATTTTGATCGAATCGCCGGCAACCACGATCGTCTGGGGGGTTTTCAGACCTCTTGCCGTCGGCTTCCTCCTTTTTCTAGGTATCCGTCTTTTACCCCTTAACCGATTCATTAGGGTGCTTAAGCGTCGAGGATTTCCAAAGTTCTCAAAATCCTTGGAAAAGGCGCTCGAAACTCTTAAGGAGATCTAATGCGCCTCATAGGCAAAAAGGTGATTCGAAAGGAAGGTTTAGCCAAGGTCACCGGTCAAGCGCTCTATATCAGTGATATCACCATGCCCAAGATGCTTCATGGAATCACCATTCGATCGGAAATTCCACGGGGCCGAATTCGAAAGATCCGTTTTGATCCCAGGATCAATTGGAATGAGTTCACGGTCGTCACCGCAGAAGACATTCCTGGAAAAAATATCGTTACGCTCATTGTCGAAGATCAACCTTTCCTTGCCGATAAAATTGTCAATCATCGGGAAGAGGCTATCTTACTTCTGGCTCATCCGAATCGAAATGCCCTTCAGGAAGCTCGTAAGTATGTAAACATCGATTACGATCCCCTTCCAGCGATTTTTAGCATCGAAGAATCGGAATCAAGAAAAACAATTATCTGGGGGACTGATAATAAACTGCGGTCTTTCCGTATTCAAAAAGGCGATATTCGCCAAGCCTGGTCCAAAGCAGATTTCATGGTTGAGGGGACCTATCGCACAGGCGCTCAAGAACAACTCTATATCGAGCCTCAAGGTGTGATTGCAATCGCGGATCCCGATCACGGCGTCAGTATTTGGGGCTCTATGCAATGCCCTTATTATGTCCAAAAGGCGCTCAAGCCTCTTTTCAATTTACCCGGAGAAAAAGTTCGAGTCATTCAGACGGAAACCGGGGGAGGATTCGGTGGCAAAGAAGACTATCCGTCAATCCTTGCGGGTCACGCCGCTTTGCTTTCGTGGAAATCCAAACGCCCCGTAAAAATGATTTACGATCGAGCCGAAGATATGGTGGCGACAACCAAACGACATCCGTCGCGCACCAAAATAAAGTCGGCCGTAACGAAGACCGGTAAAATTCTCGGGCATCAAATTGAATTCGCGCTTGACGGAGGCGCCTATGCCACCTTGTCTTCCGTCGTCCTTTCACGCGGGACCATTCACGCGGTTGGCCCATACGAAATTCCTCATGTCGATGTATCGGCAATCGCTTACGCAACGAATTTACCACCGCACGGGGCTTTTCGGGGATTTGGAGCGCCCCAGAGTATTTTCGCAATGGAACGTCATATGGATAAAATCGCAAAAGCTTGCGGTCTTCCAGACGATGAAGTTCGACGTCGCAATTTCGTCAACAAAGGAAAATGCCTTTCAACAGGTCAATGCGTTCGGGAAAAAATTAATTGGAAGACCATTCTGGACCTGGCTTTGCGAAAGTCCGATTACAAAAATAAAAAAACGAAATTTTCACGAACCAACAAGTCATCTCGGATAAAATACGGCATGGGCCTGGCCGCGTTCATGCACGGCGCCGGGTTTACGGGGTCCGGCGAAAAAATGCTCGCCTCGATCGTCGCCTTGGAGGCGACTCGCCGTGGCCGAATTCGAGTTCTCACCGCTAATACGGAGATCGGGCAAGGAACCAATACGATATTCTCCCAAATTGTCGCCGACGAACTTGGACTCGATTACCAGGATATTGAAATCGCCCAACCCGACACTGAAAACGTCCCGAATTCTGGTCCGACGGTCGCTTCACGAACGTGCATGGTTGTCGGTGGTCTTCTAAGACAATCGGCAGCCAAATTAAGGGACATTTTAATTCAATCCGATTATTTGAAGTCCCCGTACCAAAGAACAGATTTTTTGTTGGCCTGTAAAAATTATCTCCGACAGATGGGTCCCCTCAAGGCAAGTTGCCAATATGAACAGCCCGAATGGATTTCGTGGGATGATCAAACGTACCAAGGCGATGCTTATGCCACTTATGCCTGGGCGGCGTATGTTGCCGAGGTGAGTATTGACACGCTTACCTATCAAACCAAAGTGGAGAATATCTGGGCCGTTCAAGAGGCGGGACAAATCGTGCATCCGATCCTTGCTGCTGGTCAAATCGAGGGCGGCATCGCGCAAGCTATCGGATATGCCCTTTACGAAAAGGTGATCTGGAATAACGGACGAATGCTGAACAATCAAATGACCAATTACATTATGCCAACCGCAGCGGACATCGGAAGAATCCACGTCCATTTTTCCAAACCCGATCCCAAGGAAGGCTTTCTGGCTCCCAAAGGCATTGGAGAACTTCCCATGGATGGACCTGCCCCTGCCATTTTGAATGCCATTGAAAACGCCTTGGGAGTTAGCGTCGATGAAATTCCACTCCTACCCGAAGATCTGGAAAGGCTGAGCCGGCGAAACCATGCGTGATTCGGGATCAGAAACCATGGAGGTCTCCTTTGTTCTTAACAAAAAGAAGAGAAAAATCGTTGTTCATCCCTTGGCCCGACTCCTGGATGTCCTTCGGGAGGAGTTTCAGCTTACGGGTTCCAAGGAAGGTTGTGGGGAGGGCGAATGTGGCGCGTGTTCAATATTCGTTGACGGACAGCTCGTCAATTCCTGTCTCATTCCCGTCGCACAAATTCAAGGCGCAAGGATCGAAACCATAGAGGGCCTTTGTTCCAAATCGCAGTACCGAAAAATTCAAACCTCTTTTTTGGAATGCGGTGGCACCCAATGTGGAATCTGTACTCCTGGGATGCTGATGGCCGCTTACAATATCCTACGAGATCATAAGAAACCCAACCTCGACGATCTAAAAGAGGGGCTGGCCGGAAATCTTTGCCGATGCACGGGCTATACGAAGATTTTCGATTCCGTATTCCACGCCGCCAAAAAACGGAAGAGTAAAAAGAAATGAAAGCTTCTCTGAAAGATTACGTATGGGTTTCACCCCGCTCCTTGCCGGAGGCGCTCGAATATCTTTCGCGCCAAAGATTCCATCCCATGGCCGGGGGTACGGACCTCATGGTTCTTTTTGAAGCGGGTCGATTGCCGCCCGGTGCGTATATGAATCTCTTAAACCTCAAAGAACTTAAAGGTATTGAAGTTCGCAAAGATGAAATCATCCTCGGAGCTCTCACGACTTTTACGGAGCTAAGAAATCATCCCGTTATTCGCAAGGAGTTTCGAATGCTCCGCGATGCCGCTCGCGTGATCGGGTCGATCGCCATTCAAAATCGTGGCACTTTGGGTGGAAATATCGTCAACGCCTCACCCGCAGCGGACTCCTGCCCAGCCCTCCTCGCTTACGATGCCCGGATAGAGGTTCAATCCGCTTCCGAAACCCGCATGATTCCCTATTCCGAATTCCATACCGGATACAAGCAAACGCAACTCCGCTCCGATGAACTTTTGACAAAAATCATTTTGAAGCGTGATACGAAAGATACCCAAGTCTATTATCGAAAAGTTGGAACTCGCGAAGCACAAGCCATTTCAAAGACCTGTCTGTCCGCGATGGCCAGAGTTCAAAGAAAAAAAATCGAGGAGATCCGAATTGCTTTCGCGAGTGTCGCCCCCATCCCCCTTCGATGCGTTAAGACGGAAAGATCGCTTCTTGGGAGAACGATCGATCCTGAAATGATTATTCAAGCAAGATCGGTCTTGGCATCCGAACTAAGTCCGGTGGACGATCTTCGTTCAACACGGAACTATCGAATTCATATTTCTCAAAATCTGCTCGAAGAATTTTTAAGTGGTCTAAAATGAAATGGGTTTTGGATTTAAATGAATGCTTGGAAAAGCCGGAAGTTTTTTCGGTTCTGACGGTCGTGGCGACCTCCGGTTCGGTGCCCCGAGAAGTTGGTGCCAAGATGATCGTTCGGCAAGACGGCACTCACTCGGGAACCATTGGTGGGGGACATCTCGAAGCTTTAGCCGTCAACGATGCCCTTATGTGCATCCGTGCCCAGAAATCACAACTATTTTCCTATCCTCTTGGTGCGAAGGCTGGTCAATGCTGCGGAGGCAAGGTCGATATTTTCGTTGAAGTCCTGAATTCCGGCCCCCTCCTTTACGTATTCGGAGCCGGCCATGTCGGACACGCCGTTTCGCAGACCCTCATCGGAACCGCGTTTCGAACCACCTTGATCGATTCTAGGCCAGAATGGATTCAATCAAAGAACATCCCGCCAGAGATCGGTCGCGTCGATGATGATTGGGATGATTTCGTCGACTCGGCTCTCTGGGATGAAAACCGAACGTTTGCCGTTATCATGACTCACGAGCACCGACTCGATCAGGATATTCTCGAAGTTTTGCTAAAAAAGCCTATGCGGTACCTCGGACTCATCGGTTCCGAAAAAAAATGGGCCACCTTTAAAAGCCGGTTGCTTGCGCGCGGATTTTCGGAGGAAGAACTCGCGCGGGTTCACTGTCCCATCGGCCTTCCTTTGGGTGGCAAATCCCCAAAAGAAGTGGCGATCAGTTTTGCCGCCGAAGTTTTAACGGAGTGGAATCCATGAAGTCTCCCATGATCCTGTTGGCTGCGGGGGATTCCGCCCGCGTCGGAATCCCAAAAGGCTTGATTGAATTGGAGATCGGAGAGGGGATTAAACCCTGGCTCCAGTTTCAGTGGGATCGTTTCGTCGCCGCCGGGGGACATCGTTTGGTGCTCGTTCTCGGGAACCATTACCATCCGTACGTCAAAAAATTCCCTTGGATCGAAGCGGCGACGAACTCATGGCTTGAGATCGACAGAATTCATGTCGCGGTCATCCGAAATCATCACCCCGAACACGGACAGTTCTCTTCGCTTCTTTGCGGACTTCAGTTCTTGAAAAACGATGGGGATTCAGGAGTTTTTGTTTGTCCCGTAGACGTCCCCATTCCGGGGGATCCCCAAATCTTGTCAAACCTTGAGACAATCGGAAACGAATCAACAAAGATTCGAATTCCAACTTATAAGAACCGTGGCGGGCATCCGGTTCATTTGAACCCCACCTTCACCCGGGATCTTCTAAGCCTTCCCGCAACCGACAAAGATTCAAGACTGGATTACCAAATTCAAAAACTTTCTCCCGACGAAATTGCCCGATGGGAGGTGAATGCCCCCGATATCGTGGCCAATTTGAATTCTATGAACGACTACTGGCAATTGGGAGCAAAAAGACATTGAAAGCCATCTATTCGGAACGGGTTGTTCTGGAAAACGAGATAACGGCGGCAACCATTCTGGTTAAGGATGGAAAAATTCATGACATTCATCGAAGTCGCCTTTTGACAAAGGATTTAGAAATGGATGATTTCGGAAAAATGATTCTTTTTCCGGGGTTCATCGATACTCATGTGCATATCAATGAGCCGGGGCGAACGGATTGGGAAGGTTTTGAGACGGCTACCAAAGCGGCGGCATTGGGCGGCATCACAAGTCTTGTGGATATGCCTCTTAATTGTCTTCCAACGACAACTTCTGAACTTGCTCTCCACGAAAAAATTCAGGCCTGCAAAGGCCAGCTCCATGTGGACTGCGGTTTTTGGGGCGGACTGATTCCAGGGAATACGACGGAACTTGAACCCATGATGAAAGCGGGGGCTCTTGGTTTTAAGACATTCCTGATCGATTCCGGAATACCGGAATTCCCCCCGACAACCGAAAGCGATCTTCGAAAAGCCATGCCTATTTTGGCGGCGGCTAACAAACCCCTTTTGGTACATGCGGAACTTGAAACGTCTCCCTCAAGATCCACGAGCTCCAACCGTTATTTGAACTATCTCGCCTCTCGACCAAAGGACTGGGAGAATGCCGCGATTCGACTGATGATTCGACTGGCGAGAGAAACAAAATGCCACGTTCACATCGTTCATCTCTCGTCTGCCGATGCTTTGATCGATATCGAACGCGCCAAAGAAGCGGGTATTCCTATTACCGTGGAAACCTGCCCTCATTATCTCTGTCTCGCGGCGGAGGAAATCCCCGACGGAGACGCTCGATATAAATGTTCGCCTCCGATTCGGGAACGGGAAAATCAGAACCGCCTTTGGGAGGGGCTTCGGTCGGGCGTCATTGATTTTATCGTTTCCGACCATTCACCATGCACGCCCGCACTTAAAAAACTTAAAGAAAGAGATCTTGCGTCCGCATGGGGGGGCATCTCTTCTCTATCCTTTGCGTTGCCCCTTCTTTGGTCGTCCTTTAAAGCTAGGGATTTTGGATTCCATGAAATCTCAAAATGGCTTTCATCCGGCCCCGCGAAATTAGCGGGATGGAAAAACTCAAAAGGCCAGATCGCCAAGGGTTTTTTGGCTGATTTGACCGCCTTCGACGAAAACTCCCAATGGTCAATCCACGAAAAAAATGTTCCCTACAAGCACCCCTTAAGTCCTTATTTGGGTCGACAGGTTCAGGGCGGCGTTCAAAAAACCCTCCTTCGAGGCAAACTTATTCAGTCCGAGCATCGATTGCTTGACGACTATCATGGAAAAATCCTGGTATAGAGGCACAGATGAAAAGACTTTTGCAATCCATTGATTTGGCATCGGAAAGACTTGGCGGAAAGGTCTTGAGTGCGAATGATGAATTTTTCGCGGCTAAAGAAAATTTAATTAAGGTGGAACCTCCTGTTTTCATTCCCGATAAATATACGGAAGTTGGAAAATGGATGGACGGTTGGGAGACACGTCGCAGGCGAACTCCTGGAAACGACTGGTGTATGATTCGCCTGGGTTGCCCTGGACGGATTCATGGAGTGAATATTGATACGTCATTTTTTTTGGGAAACCACCCCCCCTATGCTTCGATTGACGCCGCCCGTTCTGAGAATTCGGATCTTATTCCCGAATCGGCCTGGAAAAGCATTCTCAAAAAATCGGTTTTAAAAAAAGGAAACGATAATTTTTTTGCCATCAAGAGTCCCGATCGATTCACCCACCTACGACTCCATATCTTTCCGGACGGAGGGATAGCGCGCCTTCGAGTTTATGGTGAGGTTCTTCCGAATTGGAGTCGGTTTTCAAACTCCGAATTACTAGATCTCGCTGGCGTTCAAAACGGGGGGCGCGTCTTGAAATGTAATGATATGTTTTTTGGGCCTAAAGATAACCTCATCATGCCGGGTAGAGGAAAAAATATGGGAGACGGCTGGGAGACAAAGCGAAAGCGCAAGCCGGGTCACGATTGGGTCGTCATCCGACTTGGACGTGCGGGTATCATCAAAAAACTTCTTGTCGATACAGCCCACTTTAAGGGAAATTTTCCGGATCAGTGCTCCGTTGACGGGGGCTTTAAAAAGGGGACGAAGGTTTGCTGGTTTCCAATGCTTTCAAAATCCAAATTACAACCCGATCATGAACATTGGTTTGAGTCCGAAATCCGATGTCCCCGTGCCGTCACTCATTTACGACTCAATATTTTTCCCGATGGAGGCGTTAGTCGCTTTCGAGCTTTTGGAACGATTGACAATGCTCTCGCATGAGCAATGGCTTAGCATCTGTGGCTCACGGCGTTGGGTGAAGGAGATCATGAGCCTGAACCTTTCGGACCTAAACGAAGCCCTCCAGGCAGCCGAAAGAATTTGGAACGCCCTCCCCGTATCCGATTGCCTCGAAGCTTTTGCCGCCCACCCTCAAATTGGAGACCGACAAGCGATGAAATCGGCATCGGAGCAAGCAAAGGTTCGCGAATCTTCGCAAGCCACCCTGGATGGACTTGCAAAACTCAATGAAGACTATTTTAAAAAATTCGGCTTTATTTATATCGTTTGTGCCTCCGGCAAATCTGGCGCCGAAATGCTCGAGGACCTGAAATGCCGGTTGGTAAATAGGAGGGAAGAGGAAATCAAGATCGCGCGAAGAGAACAATTAAAAATTATTCGTTTAAGATTGGAGAAGATATGGTGAGCCCGATTACGACTCATGTTTTGGATATTTCGAAGGGCTGTCCGGCGGAGGGGCTCCACGTGACCTTGGAGATTTTCGAACAAAACCAATGGCAAATGCTTGGCACAGGCTCCACGAATTCCAGAGGCCGGGTGGAAGACCTCCTCAAGAATGATCATGGTTTAAAGACCGGAATTTATCGATTGAGATTCGAAGTGGGAACCTACCTCGGACCTCAAGGATTTTATTCCGTTATTCCCGTAGAATTTAAAATCGATAATCCAAACGAGCACTTTCATATTCCTCTATTGATCAGTCGCTTTGGGTATTCGACCTATCGAGGTTCCGCATGAACACAATGCTTACTGACTCGACTCTCGATGTCCTGATGGCCGGATTGAAGGACGCCAACGCCGAAGTTTCCGGAGTCTATCCAGGCGACCGTACGGATCGTCAGCCCGTCCACACCGTTTATGGCGGCGCTCATTTATTTAAATCAACGACGATTCCAAAACTTGGAGACCTCTCTCTCAAGGCCTTTAACGACTATGCCCCCGACGCCGAGACACTGGCGCAAGCTTTGAAGTTGCCACGAGGAAGCGAATATTGGCAAATCCTTCGTGACCGTGTTGCCGCAAAATTACAGCGTGAAGCGGTTGAAGATTTTAGAATCGATTTCGAAGACGGATTCGGCATCCGCCCGGATAAAGAAGAAGACGAAACGGCCGTAACGGCCGCCAAGGAAGTAGCGGCCGGGATGGAAGCTAAAACGCTGTCCCCATTTATCGGTATTCGAATCAAACCACTCACCGAAGAGCTTAAGAAGCGGAGCTTTCGAACTTTTGATATTTTTCTAACCACTTTGTTAAACATCACGAAAAATAAATTGCCCGATAACTTCGTGATCACCCTGCCGAAAATAACGCATCCTGTTCAAGTCCGGATGTTCGCCCAGGCCCTCGATCACTTCGAAAAAACTTCGAAGCTAAAACCCGGAAGTCTACAAATGGAGCTCATGATCGAAACACCACAGTCTTTATTCGACACCCTAGGGAAGGCCACACTTCTTGAACTTGTGCGCCTCGCGAATGGACGATGTCGCGGGGCTCACTTCGGCACTTATGATTATACGGCGAATCTGGATATTACCGCGAAATATCAAACCATGGATCATCCGGCCTGTGATTTTGCACGTCAGATGATGAAGACGACTCTTGCCCGAACAGGGGTTTGGCTTTCGGATGGAGCCACGAACGTTATGCCCGTCGGACCCCACAAGAACCCTCAATCCGATTTAGAACGACGTGAAAACGAATCCGTGGTTCACCGGGCCTGGAAACTTAGCTTCGATCATATTTCTCATTCTCTTCGCAACGCTCTTTATCAAGGTTGGGACTTGCATCCCGCGCAATTTCCGATTCGCTATGCCGCATGCTTTCACTTTTTCCTGGAAGGCTATGACGAGGCCGCCAAGCGACTTCGAAATTTTATCGAGCAGGCCGCCAAGGCAACTCTCGTCGGAGATATCTTTGACGATGCCGCCACGGGCCAGGGACTGCTTAATTTTTTCTTGAGAGCCTTAAATACGGGCGTGATTTCGCTTGCCGATCTTAAAGACACGGGCCTTAGCCTTGAAGAAATCCAGACTCGGTCCTTTTTAAGAATCTTGGAAATGCGCCGCTGTAAAAAAATCTAATTGAGTTCGATAACGTTTAGAAC
>CAZSZT010000025.1:0-9906 GCA_964611175.1 uncultured Bacteriovoracaceae bacterium | reverse complement strand
TCGCTTCAACGAGTTCCTGATGAGGAATTCCAGATAAAATAGACATCGCCATTTTGGGCCCGATTGAACTGACTTTTAATAGCTCCCTAAAAAGAGATCGTTCTTCTTGAGAGGCAAAAGCAAAAAGTTGTAAGGCGTCTTCTCGAACATGGGTATGGACGAAAACAGACGCACGATCTTGTCCAAGGAGTTCAGCCGTCCAGGGAGTATGAAAAATCTCATACCCAACACCCCCACATTCCAAGACCGAAGATGTCGAGCTTTTAAAAAGTACCTTGCCAGAAAGATGCGCGATCATTTTTCTTCCATGAATTTAAAGTTCTACTTTGAGCGTGCGTTAGGGCAATAGCAAGAGCATCTGATTGATCGGATGAAAAAAATTCATGATTTTTTGGAAGTTTCAGTAAAAGGCTAATCATTCTGGCGATTTGATCCTTCTTGGCTCGTCCCGATCCAACAATCGCCGACTTAATTTGAGCGGGGCTGTATTCATGAACGGGAATTTCTCTTTCGGATATCCTCATGAGAAGGACCCCACGCGCATGTCCAAGTTTCAACGCGGATTGGGCGTTTTGTGCGAAAAATAAAGTCTCCATGGCCACCTCATGAGGGCGGTATCGATCGAGAATGTCGCCAATATCATGAGAAAGCTGAACGAGTCGTTTGGGAAGAGAATCGGAATTTTCCAAAACAATCGTTCCGCTTGAAATGAGTTTGGCTTTCTTCGGCTCAATATCGATGATGCCGAATCCCGTTCGATGAGAACCGGGGTCCACGCCAAGAATTCTTAAAGGCGCCGTCTCTGGGTTTCGCACATAGAAACTATAGCGGGACTTTAATTAAATTTAAACTTGTTGTTCTGGATCGCCGACACTGAGGACTGGTTAGCCAAAGTCAGCATTCGACGAAACGCGCTGGACGTCATCGTGATCTTCAAGGGCTTCAATTAGGTTTTGAATTTGAGTTGAGGCGTCTCCGCTTATCGAAATTTTATTGGATGGGACATTCGTAACTTCAGCAAGGGCCGTCGGAATATTCGCTTTTTCCAAAGCCTCTCGAACATTATCGAAGGAACTCGTGGGCGTATGAATCTCATAGCCATCGTCAGAAGTATGCATATCTTCGGCGCCGGCATTCAGAACAAGATCCATTAAGGCATTTTCATCGGCGGCATCTTTTGGAATCAAAATAACTCCCATTTTTGTAAATCCCCAGGATACCGCTCCGATCTCGGCTAGATTGCCATTATGTTTTTCAAATATCTTTCGAATTTCCGGCTGGGTTCTCAGACGATTGTCCGTCACGCATTCGACAAGAATCGCGACGCCGTGAGGTCCGTAGCCTTCGTAAACAAGTTCATCGAGAGTTCCCCCTTCTAACTCCCCAGCTCCTTTTTTGATCGCACGTTCAATATTGTCCTTAGGCACGCTCGCGGCCTTGGCGTCCGTTATGGCCTTTCGAAGCCTAGCATTCGCGCTTGGGTCGCTTCCATTTTTGGCGGCGACCATAATTTCCTTGAGGATTTTGGACCATACGGCCCCCTTCTTTTTATCTGCAGCCTCTTTATAGCGCTTAACCTTGCTCCATTTGTTGTGCCCAGCCATGTCGGTAAATTTACTGTCGGGAGAGCTTTAAATCTATCGCTTCTTGGCAAATCTTAACCGAAGGAGATGAAGAACTGCACTAAGTCTTCGTTTTTCATTTACTTTCGTAGGGCGATTGCTATTAATTTTTGTGGGTTTAACGTTTGTGGGAGATGGAGTGCCTAAATCATGAAATCAGTAAAAGTGGCGAATTTTTTAATTGTTTTGAGTTTTTTATTCACAGGGATTCTCAGTTGTCAGAAAAAAAATGCGCCGGATGTTTCACCGGTCGCAACGGATTCAAAGGAGTCATCGGTTGGCCCGGAACATATTCGATTGCAACATATTTTAATTGGCTTTAACGGAAGTATTCCAGGAAAAACAATTGAGAGAAACCTGGAGGATGCTCAAAAATTGGCGAGCGAGGTTTTATCCAAAGCTAAAACAAACAATTCAGATTTTGACGCCTTGGTGCGGGAATTTACGGACGATCAGGCCCCTGGAATTTATGGGCTTTCAAATTTTGGAGTGACTCCGCAAGGAGACGAATTTCCGAGGGAGCGAATGGTGGGTGCTTTTGGCGATGTCGGCTTTCAATTGAAAGTCGGAGAGGTGGGGCTCGCAACCTATGATAAATCAAAATCTCCTTATGGGTTTCATATCATTAAGCGACTGAACTGATTGCGAACGAGCGATAGAAAGGATGGGATGAGGATGAAAATAAAATGTTTAAGTGTCGTGGCGATAGGTATCTTTGCCGGAGTTCTTGGATGTAAACCGAAGGGTGGCAATGATGTGATTCGCATCGGAGAATTCGGCTCCATGACGGGGACAGAAGCAACCTTTGGAGTATCGACTCATCGTGGAATCGAGATGGTTGTCGATAAAGTCAATGCCGAGGGTGGAATCAATGGAAAGAGGCTTTCGTTGATCTCTTACGATGACCAGGGAAAGCCGGAAGAAGCCGTAACGGCGGTAACCAAACTCATTACGCAAGACAAAGTCCATGTCCTATTGGGAGAAGTGGCGAGCTCGCGTTCGTTGGCCGCTGCCCCGATCGCGCAACGTTATCAAATTCCGATGATTTCACCGTCGTCGACCAATCCAAAAGTCACCGAGATTGGAGATTATATTTTTAGAGTTTGCTTTATTGATCCTTTTCAAGGGACGGTCATCGCTAAATTTGCGACCGAAGATCTAAAAGCTAAAACAGCGGCGATATTGATCGATCAAAAGTCTGACTATTCCGTTGGACTTGCCGAGTTTTTCAAAAAAACATTTACGAGGCTCGGCGGAAAAATCGTGGTGGAACAAACTTATGTTGGTGGAGATGTGGACTTCAAAGGACAACTGACATCGATAAAGGCTAAGAATCCGGATGTTGTGATGGTGCCCGGTTATTATACGGAAGTTGGGCTCATTCTTAAGCAGGCGAAGGGTCTCGGATTAAAAGCGACATTTCTTGGCGGCGACGGTTGGGATTCTCCTAAGCTTACGGAAATTGGAGGAGAAGCTTTAAATGGAAGTTATTTTTCCAATCATTATTCGGCTGAAGATGAGGATCCACGGGTTCAGGCTTTTATCTCGGCTTACAAAGCACGGTACAACGAAGTTCCAGATGGCTTAGCCGCTCTTGGCTACGATGCGGCGCTGGTTCTCGTGGATGCCTTAAAGCGTACCAAATCTCTCGCTGGGACGGACCTTCGAGATGCGATTGCGGCGACGAAGGATTTTCCAGGCGTAACGGGAGTCATTACGATCGATCAAAATCATAACGCATCGAAAGCGGCGGTGATGATCAAGATCGAAGACTCCGCTTTGAAATTCGCAAAGAGGATTGCGCCTTAAAACGTGGGAGAGTTTTTACAGCATTTAATTAATGGAATTTCTCTAGGGAGTGTGTATGCGCTGATTGCCGTGGGCTATTCGATGGTCTACGGCATTTTGCAGCTCATTAACTTTGCTCATGGGGAAGTCGTGATGTTGGGTGCGGTTTTTGGATTTTATTGGGCGCCCCTTTTTTTTGGGCGTCCAGTTGCGGTGATGATTTGCTGTGCGGTTGTCGGCTACTTCATTGAACGTCTTGCTTATCGTCGCTTGCGTCGTTCACCCCGTATCAATTGTTTGATCACGGCGATCGGTATGTCTCTCTTTTTGCAGTATTTCACGCAGCTTGATTTCATTTTTGGCGCCATTCCACAAAGTTATCCCGAAATGATCGGGACGGACGCGGCTATGACTTTTTTTGGCGTTGAAATTTCTCGACTTCAAATGATGGTTCTTACGTTGTCGCTTTTGTTAATGCTGCTTTTGGAATGGATTGTTTACCGAACAAAGCTTGGTAAAGGAATGCGTGCTGTTTCGGAAAGTCCCGATATCGCGGCTTTGCTGGGTATCCCAGTGAATCGAGTGGTCTCGTTTACTTTTGTTTTGGGGGCGGCTTTAGCGGGGGCGGCGGGTACATTTGTGGCCTCCATGTATCCAAAAGTTGACCCGCTCATGGGATCCCTCTTGGGGCTTAAAGCTTTTGTGGCGGCGGTGCTTGGTGGAATCGGAAATATTCCCGGCGCCGTCTTGGGAGGCATCATGATGGGTTTAGCGGAAGAAATGACGGTGGGCTATCTGGCAAGTTCCTTTCGGGATGCGATCGCCTTTTCAATTCTTATTCTTGTTTTGCTCGTTAGACCGTCGGGGCTGTTAGGAAAGGTTCAGATCGAGAAAGTCTAATGAGTCGTCAACTTCAACATCTTGGAATTTTTGGCGGGGCGTTGTTTCTAACAGGCTTTGTTTTTGAAAATTTTGTTGGGGCTTACGAACAAACCATTATCGCCCTTTGTGGAGTGAATATCATTCTCACGGTCAGTTTAAATTTGGTGAATGGATTCACGGGACAATTTTCCATGGGACATGCTGGATTCATGGCCGTTGGCGCTTATACATCGGCGACGATCACAACGCTCTTGTTTCCCGCTTTGCTTCCGATTTTATCCGCTTCTTGGCTGGGGCAGGAATTTACATTTTTGATTTCCATTCTGGGGGCGGCAGGAGCGGCGGGACTCGTTGGATTTTTAGTGGGTGTTCCATCTCTTCGACTTCGCGGGGATTATTTGGCCATTGTAACGCTTGGATTTGGTGAGATTATCCGAATTTTTATTTTAAATATTGAGAGCATTGGTGGAGCTCGTGGATTTATTGGCATTCCACGGTATACCAATTTGTATTGGATTGTTGGTTTGGTCATTTTAATCACAGCATGGTCGTTTCGCTTGATTCGAAGTATTCCGGGAAAACAATTTATGGCGGTGCGTGACGATGAAACGGCGACGCTTGCCATGGGACTTTCAACGACAAAAATTAAGGTACGGGCTTTTGTTTATTCGTCGATGTTTGCTGGAATAGCCGGAGCCTTGTTTGCTCATTATTATTCGTATTTGAATCCTGCGACTTTTAATTTCAATTATAGTTTTCAAATTATCGCCATGGTGGTCCTTGGTGGGATGGGAAGTTTGACGGGGTCCGTCGCAGCAGCCGTTTTGTTGACGGCTCTTTTAGAATTGCTGCGTCCACTCCAAGAAATCACGGGTTATGACTTCCGTATGGTAATCTATGCCTTAATATTGATCGCCTTAATGCTCACAAAACCCAGCGGGATGTTTGGACAAAGTGAATTTTGGGAATTGAGTTGGTTTGGGAAATTAACGAGAAAGAAGGCCAAAGCTTGCGAGCTTTAGATGTCCAAAATGTTTCGATTCAATTCGGTGGATTGAAAGCCGTTCAGAATGTCTCTCTTCATGTCGATGACGGCGAGCTCGTTGGGCTGATCGGTCCGAATGGTGCTGGTAAGACGACTTTGTTTAATTTGATTACGGGAATTTATAAGCCCACATCCGGAAGAATTTGTATCAACAATGGCATGGATATCGAAAAACTTCGGCCCTTTCAGATTACGAATCAGTGTAAGTCCGCAAGAACGTTTCAGAATATTCGACTGTTTAAGAATTTGAGCGTTTTAGATAATGTTCTTGTCTCTTCCCATCTCAAAATCGATTACGGTTTGTTGTCGATTCTTTTTCAAACCAAACACTTTAGAGAATCGGAAGGGCGAATTCGCCGGGAAGCTTTCGATCTTTTGAAGATTTTTAAACTCGATACGAAAGCAGATGTTTTGGCTCGAAATTTGCCCTATGGAGATCAGAGAAAACTGGAGATCGTAAGAGCCTTAGGCACGAACCCCAAGATTTTATTTTTGGACGAACCGGCCGCAGGGATGAATGATCAGGAAACCCTTGCCTTACTGAAGCTTGTTCAATTCGTACGTGAAAAATTTAAGACCGCCGTCTTGGTCATCGAGCATGATATGAAATTCATCATGGGACTTTGCGAGAGAATTTATGTCCTGGATCATGGCCAGCTGATTGCTAAAGGTAGTCCGAAAGAAATTCAATCGAATCCGGATGTGATTAAAGCTTATCTAGGTGAAGAGGACGGCGAAACAACGGTAAGGAAAGCCGCTCCGTGAGCGAGACCATTCTTGAGGTTAAAGATCTGGCCGTGCGTTATGGGGCCATCGAAGCTCTTCGCGGGGTTAGCCTAAACGTCAATACCGGTGAAATCGTAACGCTTCTAGGAGCCAATGGAGCGGGAAAGACGAGTCTTCTTCGTTCCATCATGCAGATGGTTATTATTCAAAAAGGCGAATTATTTTATTTCGGAAAAAACTTAAGAAATTATAAAACCGATGTTCTTGTGAAAGATGGTTTAGCGATGGTCCCGGAAGGCAGGGGCATTCTTCAAACGTTAAGTGTTTTAGAGAATTTAGAGCTTGGCGCTTTTCATCGAAGAGATTGGAAGCACGACCTTGATTTTGTTCTGAGTCTTTTTCCCGTTTTAAAAGATCGACTTAAACAATCGGCTGGAACTTTATCCGGAGGAGAGCAGCAAATGCTCGCTTTGGGGCGTGCGTTGTTGTCCCAGCCAAAACTTCTTTTACTCGATGAACCCTCGTTAGGTTTGGCGCCCAAAATTATTCAGAATATTTTTAAACTCATTCAAGAAATTCAATCCAAAGGAGTGAGTATTTTGCTCATTGAGCAGAACGCACATATGGCCTTAAAGATCGCGGATCGAGCTTATGTTTTAGAAACAGGCAAGATCGTATTAAGCGGAACGGCTGAAGAGTTAAAAAGTCAGGAAGATATTAAGAAGGCGTATCTTGGGGGTTAGTTCGGAGCTCGCAGACCCCGTGTTTATTGCTGGACCATTAATTTTGATTGATTCACTCCCCCCATTTTTGATCTGATATGACGTAACGCGTTAATTGAGGAGGGTGGGGATGTTTGCAACGCTGTTTTTGTCGTTCATGATTTCTGGAGATTGTCAGGATGCCGCGAAGAAGTTGGCTTCCGTTCGTACTCCGTTCGAAGAATTGTCTCAGATCATTCGGTTTCCAAAGTTAACGGAAGGCCTTGTGGCACGACTCTATGAGGCGGAGGATCTTCGACTTTATGGATTTCCGAATATTAATGAGGCCGAACTCTCGAATTCTTGGATCGATCGTATTGAAATTTGGAGTGTTGATGAATATCCCATCAAGGTCGGTGAACTCATTATTGATCGGAACCAAAAGATTGACTTTAAAAGATATGTGAGTGAAGGCCTTTTCCTTCGGGCGCTTCAATCCCACCCACGATTAGAGGGTTTTTTGGTTCGATATGAGTTCATTCCTTTTTTTGAAGCTATGGAAAGGGAGGAACTTCTTCAGGAGGCGGAAAGCGAAATCGATGCCCTTCTTTTAAAAGCTTCGGAGGTCGAAGGCGATATCGACGGAAGGACCTGGGATTTTGTTTATGAGAAATCTTACTCGCAAATGTATCGCCAAATTCTTCTTCAAGAGCGTTACCTGATGCGACAATTGAAATATTTTAAGTTCAATTCTCTTAGAGATCTACCCCTCAGTCCTCAGCACGGACGTATTCGCTTTCGGGGCTGGCTGCCGCCACAACAAAAGGCGGTGGTAATTATTGAGATGAATCCGTCGTCGGGTGGCCTTGGAATGGATATTTATTTGAATCAGCGATTTCAGAATTTTCTGGACCCTGTCTTTCCAAATATTGGAGCGAGAATTAATTTAGAGAATCGCTTTGACTTCAGTTGGCTGGCGTTTGATCCCGAACACCTCATCGCCATTCAACCCGAATCGTTAAGTGCCATGAATTACAGCTCGGAAACGGATCGAGCTATGGATTCTTTAGAATCCGCGCCAGGTTGGGGCCAGTTTGTAGATGCAAGGCTCTTAAAATCTCAGATTTTGTTTTTCGAATCTCGCGACGATCTTCCCAGGGGGCTTCCATTTCAGGAGCTCGACACGCTCACTTTATTGCCGACGTCTAAAATGCGAACGTTGGCAAAGAAGGCGAAGTGAGGGATTTAAAAAATTTGATCGAAGAAGTCTCCCCACAGGCTCATCGGGATCATGTTTTATTCGTTTCTTCATGTTTTTAAACCTTTTCCACGGACATCTTGCCAAAACCTTGGCGGGCGTGGAATGGTTTTTCTATGCCAGAAAATACAGTAACGAACGATTTTAGTATCCATGTCGCAACGGTCAATGGATCGGGCTCCCAATCATCCAATAGCATTTTAATGCGAGCGATTTTTCGGATGGGAATTCCCGTAAGTGGGAAGAATCTTTTTCCATCCAACATTCAAGGCCTTCCAACTTGGTTTACAATTCGGGTCTCAGCCGATGGTTGGACGGCTCGACGAGTGGAAACCGAAATTTTGGTGTGCATGAACGATCAAACTTTCACAGAGGACGTAAAACAGCTTCCGGCAGGTGCCGTGGTCATTCATCACGATCATATGAATGTGGCCGCGCTTCGAAAGGATGTTCAGTCGATTTCGGTACCCTTTTCTAAAATCATCGCGGAAGCTTGTCCGGAACCTCGATTACGAAAGCTCGCCGTGAATATGGTTTATGTTGGAATTTTAGCGGAATTTTTAGGGATCACGCACGACGCCCTTCACGTGACGATGGCTCAACAGTTTAAAACGAAACAAAAAATAATCGATCTTAATCAATCGGCGATTCAAGCGGGGCGGGATTATGTTCGAAAAAATCTTTCATCAATTTCTATTCCTTATAAAATTTCGCCACTCCAAAAAACACAAGGAAAAATCTTAATTGAAGGAAATGCGGCGTCGGCTCTTGGGGCCGTCTTTTCGGGTTGTTCGGTTGTGAGCTGGTATCCCATTACGCCTTCCACAAGTTTGATCGATTACTTTAGTGAGTACGCTGAGAAGTATCGAATCGATCCTAAAACGAAAAAGAAGAATTTTGCCGTTATCCAGGCCGAGGATGAACTTGCAGCTCTTGGAATGGTCATGGGGGCAAGTTGGATGGGCGCTCGGGCGATGACGTCCACATCGGGTCCGGGAATTTCGCTGATGGCGGAATTCGCAGGTTACGGGTATTTCACCGAAACACCCGCGGTCATTTTCGATATTCAAAGAGTCGGGCCTTCGACAGGATTGCCAACTCGAACAAGTCAGGGAGATGTTTTATTCGCGGCGACTCTGAGTCATGGAGATACGAGACATATTTGTCTGTATCCCGGAAGCGTTTTGGAATGTTACGAGATGGCCGCGACAGCTTTTGATTTAAGTGAACGTTTTCAGACGCCCGTCTTTGTAATGTCCGATCTGGATTTAGGAATGAATTATTGGATGGCCGATCCTTTTCCTTATTTCGAACGACCCTTGGATCGAGGAAAAGTATTAACCGACCGGGATACGGATAAGTTAACTCAGTATGCTCGTTATGCCGACGTCGATGGAGACGGAATTGGATACCGTACATTGCCTGGAATTAAGGATTCGCGGGGTGTCTTTTTTACGAGGGGCTCCGGCCATAATGCGAAAGCTCAGTATACGGAAAAGGGTTCGGACTACAAGGAACAGATGGATCGACTGAATAAAAAATGGGAAACGGCAAAAGGGGTGGTGCCTGAGCCAATCGTAAGTGGACCTGGCACTAATGCCGTTGGGATTCTGGCCTACGGTTCAAGTGATGACGCGATTCGTGAAAGTCTGGTTCAGTTGAAATCCAAAAGGGGGATAGATGTCGACTATCTTCGACTTCGCGCGTATCCGTTCACGTCTCATCTAAAAGATTTTTTGAATTCTCATGAGCGAATTTATGTTGTGGAACAAAATCGAGATGCGCAGATGCTTTCGTTGATAAAAATGGAGGCGGGATATGAGTCCTATGTTACGAAATTAAAATCAGTATTACAGTATGACGGTTTTCCCATCGATGCTCAAT